>DATEQE010000208.1:0-4334 GCA_035272825.1 Actinomycetota bacterium | reverse complement strand
CGCGAGAACCCGACCTGGTACAACCCGGCACAGGACTCGTGGGGCGCCGACCTTCCGCCGACGATCGCGCCCGGTCCGGGCAACCCACTGGGCACCAGAGCGCTCTACCTCAACGCCCCCGGGATCCGCATCCACGGGACCTACAGCTCGTCGTCGATCGGCACGTACGCGTCGCACGGCTGCATCCGGATGTACATCTCGGATTCGGAGGAGCTGTTCGACCTCGTCGACATGGGCACGCGCGTCATCATCAAGCCCTAGCCGCCGGCCGTTCCCGTCACTCTTTCTGCCCGTCCGGGCGATCACCCCTTGCGCGTACCTCCGGCCCCGGATACGGTGATCGAGTACTCCGTGGAGACCAAGGGGGCGACCCGGCGGCCACCGCGGAGTACATCTCGTTGCGGTTCGTTCTCACCCCCACGCCGGGCTACCCACACCGCTCCCGCGCCGCGTCTCCCCGACCCGCGTCCGTTGCTTGAAATCACATCCGTGTGATCTAGCATGCCCTTCGTGCGGACCTGTTCGAGGATCGGCTGCTCGGCGCCCGCGTCCACGACGGCGCTGGTTCGGTACGAGGCGCGCGAGATCGAGCTGAGGCCTCTCGTCGACGAGCCCGACCCCCATCTCGTCGACCTGTGCTTGGACCACGGGGCCCGGCTCACACCCCCGCGTGGGTGGACGATCGCGGGCGACAGGGTCCGACAGGCCCTCTCGGCCTGAGTCGGCGTGCGACCGCGTGGCCGTTCGGCGTCCCCCGACCATCCCCCGGACGACCGGTCGGACCATCCTCCGGAGGATGCGGCCGGAGCCCGCGGTGACCCCCAGACTTGAGCGCGTCGAGCTATGGGCTCCGAGGCTCGTGGCGGACGAAGATAGGTGCATGAACGACAAGCACGAAGGCTCCTGCCCTGTCTGTCACCAAGGCGACCTGATCACGATCTCGATGAACGTGAGCGCCAACGACCTGTCCTTCACCACCTGCCACATGTGCGAGGCGAAGTGGTGGTACCGGGACGGCGAGAGCGTCCCGCTCCGCTCGGTCATCGGCTCGGTGCTGCAGCCCCGAGCCTAACGGCGAAGGGGTTCAGTACGATGCGGTGACCGTGTCGCCGCACCGAGATCTCGGACGCCTCTTCAAGGCGTACGACGTCCGCGGCGTCGTCCCCGACGAGCTCGACGAGGATCGCGCGCGCTCGATCGGGGCCGCGTTCGCCGACTGGTCCGGGGTCGAGGCCGTCGCGATCGGGAGGGACTGCCGCCTCTCGTCCCCGTCGCTCGCCGCCGCGCTCAGCGAGGGCATCACGTCTCGAGGGACCGACGTCATCGACATCGGGCTCGCCTCGACCGATCTCCTGTACTTCGCATCCGGCTCGCGCTCTGTCGCGGGCATCATGCTGACGGCGAGCCACAACCCTCCCGAGTACAACGGGATGAAGTTCTGCCTCCCGGGCGCCAGGCCCGTCGGGCAGGACACCGGCCTGGGTGAGATCCGCGACCTGGCCGAACGCCACGCGTTCGCGCCCGGCGCGGCCACGGGCAGCGCGCGGCGGGAGGAGATGCTCGAGGCGTACGTCGAGCACGTGCTCTCGTTCGTCGACATGTCGGCGATGCGACCGCTCACGGTCGTGGCCGACACGGCGAATGGCATGGGAGGGCTGGTGGTCCCGCCGGTGTTCGAGCGCCTGCCGATGACCCTCGTGCACCTGTACCCCGAGCTCGACGGAACGTTCCCGAACCATCCCGCCGACCCGATCGACCCGGAGAACCAGCGGGACCTCAAGCGCGAGCTCCTCGGACGCAAGGCCGACGTCGGGTTGGCGTTCGACGGCGACGCGGACCGCGTGTTCCTAGTCGACGAGCACGCGGACGGGGTGAGCGGTTCGGAGGTCACCGCGCTGGTCGCGACGGCGATGCTCGAACGGCATCCCGGCGCGAAGATCGTCTACAACCTGATCTGCTCGTGGGCCGTTCCCGAGGTGATCCGGGAGCACGGCGGCGTCCCGATCCGGACGCGGGTCGGTCACTCGTTTATCAAGCAGGTGATGGCCGAGACCGGGGCCGTCTTCGGCGGCGAGCACTCGGGCCACTACTACTTCCGCGAGAACTACCGCGCGGACTCGGGGCTGATCGCGGCCGTCGTCGTGCTCGAACGACTCTCGCGCTCCTCCGAGCCGCTGTCCGCGGTGCTGGCCCCGTTCCGCCGGTACCACGCCTCGGGTGAGATCAACTCGCGCGTGAACGACCAGGACGCCAGGATCGGGGAGCTCGCCGCCGTGTACCGAGACGGCCGCCAGGACCGCACGGATGGGCTGACGGTAGAGTTCGAGGACTGGTGGTTCAACGTTCGGCCCAGCAACACCGAACCGCTCCTGCGGCTGAACGTGGAGGCGAAGACCGAGGAGCTCCTGGAGGAGAAGACCTCCGGGCTCCTGGAGCTGATCCGCGAAGGAGGACCGACGTGACACTCGACGCCGAGCTGCTCGAGATCCTGGTGTGCCCGAACGATCGGGGTGAGCTCGACTACCAGCAGGATCCCGAGATCCTCGTGTGCCGGACGTGCGGCTACCGCTACCCCGTCCGCGACGGCATCCCCGTGATGCTGATCGACGAGGCCGAGAAGCCCTCGACCGGTCGGGCCGCGCGCAAGCCGGCGGCCAAGAAGAAGAGCAGGTGACCGTCCTCGACGACCCCGCGGCGCTGCGCGCCGCCGACCCGGGCGGGATGCTCGACATCGTCACGCGCCTGGGCGATCAGTGCCGCGAGGGGTACGCGATCGGCCTCGCGGCACGCCCGCTCCCCGAACCCGACGGGATCACCTCCATCGTGGTCTGCGGGATGGGGGGATCGGCGATCGCCGGCGACGTCGTCGCCGCGCTCGCGGCGCCGCGCCTGCGGGTGCCGGTGCTCACGGTTCGAGCGCCGCACCTGCCCGAGTTCTGTGGGCCCCACACGGTGATCGTCGCCTCGTCGTACTCGGGGGACACGGCGGAGACCCTCGCGCTGTTCGAGGAGGCCGTCGCCCGGGGGTGCCGGCTCGTCGCGATCACCGCGGGCGGCGAGCTCGACCGGCGCGCCGAGGGGCTCGGGATCGGCCGCGTGACCGTGCCCGGCGGCCTGATGCCGCGGGCGGCGTTCGGCTACCTGTCGCTCGGGGCGCTCGGTGCGCTCGAGGCGATGGGGATCGTGCGGGCGTACGCCGACGACGTCGAGGAGTCGATCGAGGAGCTGGCGGGCGTGGTCTCGGACGCGGGACCCGACGTTCCGCCGGTGTCGAACCCGGCCAAGGAGCTCGCGCGCGCGATCGGCGATCGCGTCCCCGTCGTCTGGGGCGCCGAGGGGATCGGCGCGGTGGCGGCGACCCGCTGGATGTGCCAGTTCAACGAGAACGCCAAGGTGCCCTCGTTCACCGCCGCCCTGCCCGAGCTCGATCACAACGAGGTCGTCGGATGGTCGGGGGATCGCGGGACCGGGTTCGCGGTGATCGGGCTCCGTCACCCCGGTGAGCACGGCGACGTCGCCGCGCGCTTCCCGCTCTCGCTCGAGATCGCGCGGAGCTCGGGCGCCTCGGTCCACGAGGTCGGGAGCCGGGGGCGTTCGGAGCTGGCGAGGCTGCTGACGCTCGTGCAGTTCGGCGACCTGGTGTCCACGTACCTCGGCATCGTTCGCGGCGTCGATCCGTCGCCGATCGAGGCGATCGTGAACCTGAAGCGCGCGCTGGCCCAGGCATGAGCGAGGTCCGAACGCTGCCCTCCCCCGGGGACGGGGTCTCGGAGCGGATCGCCGAGGCGATCCGCGAGCGGTCGCCGCTCGAGCCGGTCGTCGGGGTCGTGCTCGGGTCGGGGCTCTCGGAGGCCGTCGACTCGGTTCGCGCTGCGGCGATCGGCGAGCAGGCGGAGCTCTCGTACGCGGATCTCCCCGGGTTCCCGACGACGACCGTGGCGGGTCACGCGGGGCGGCTGTGGCTCGGGACCGTCGGCGACCGCGGGGTCGCGATCTTCCAGGGCCGGATCCACTTCTACGAGGGGCACGGGATGGCGCTGGCCTCGATCACGTCGCGCGTGGCGGCCGAGCTCGGGGCCCGCGCGATGGTGCTGACGGCGGCCACCGGGTCGGTGGATCCCGACATCGAGGCCGGGACGCTGGTCGTGCTGCGGGACCACCTGAACCTGATGGGGCAGAACGCCCTCACCGGGTGGCGGTACCCGGACGGCTCGCCCGCGTTCGTCGACGTCTCCCAGGTGTACGACCCCGAGCTGGCGGACCTGGCGCTCGCCTCGGCGCAGGCGCACCTGGGGGGGACGGATCGGGCCGGTCGCATCCGCGAGGGGGTGTAC
>DATEQE010000207.1:0-3662 GCA_035272825.1 Actinomycetota bacterium | reverse complement strand
ATCAGGTACTCGAGGAGGGCGAACTCGCGCGCCGTCAGGTCGATCGAGCTCCCGTCGCGCGCCACGCTCCTGGCCGCGGGGTCGAGCTCCAGGTCGCCGACCCGAAGGACCGTGGGTCGCTCGGCGGCCCCGCGCCGCATCAGCGCCCGCAGGCGCGCCAGCAGCTCGGCGAACGAGAATGGCTTGGTCAGGTAGTCGTCGGCGCCGGCGTCGAGCCCCGAAACCCGGTCGGCCACCGCGTCGCGCGCCGTCAGCATGAGGACGGGGCTCCATCGGCCGGCCTCGCGCAGCCTGCGGCTGACCTCGAAGCCGTCGACGTCGGGCAGCATCAGGTCGAGGACGATCGCGTCGTACGGGTTCTCGGTCCCCAGCCAGAGCGCGTCCTCCCCCCGCCCGGCCACGTCGACCGCGTACCCCTCCTCCTCGAGGGCGCGCTTGAGCAGGCCGGCCATCTTGACCTCGTCCTCCACCACGAGCACCCGCACCGGGCACAGCGTAGGCCGGAGCGATGAGAGACGGATGAGAGGCCGCCGCGGGACCTCGCGGAGCGGTTCGCCAGCGAGCACCGAGCGCACGAATCCGAACAACGCCGCTCGCCGGGGTCGATCAGGAGCCGCCACCCACACGCTCGATCCTCGAGCCCGGATCGCCGCCGCCATCCGCTCCGTGACGACCTGGGCTCGCGCAGCAGCCGGGTGCCGAGATCTACGCCGAGCGCGGCCTACGAAAGAGCCGCGGGAACCGAACGCATGAAGCGCGGCGGGATGCCTACCGTCCCGAATTCGCCGCGGCGAGGAACCGGTCCCACTCGTCGAGCTGTCCGGCAGGAACCAGCCCCGCGACCATCGGCCGTGCTCGTCGGCCTCGGCGAACTGCGCGACCATCACGCTCATCCGCTCGCCGTGACGACGGGCCGTGATCGTGAGGAACATCGTACGTGGCGATCGCCGGCGAGGACGTCCTCGACCTCCACCCGGATCGACCCATCGGAGGCGTCGTCGAGCAGCATGAAGAACCGCCGGACGCCGTCGCGACCCCGGAAGATGCCGCTCGCGGAGGTGTGACCCGGCGCGTACCACACGACGTCGGGCGCGAACCCGTCGAGGAGGAGCGGCAGATCCCCCGCCATGAACGCGCCGACCGTCTGGCGCATCTTCGTCGCGTTGGGGTGTTCCATCGGAACTGCTCACGACCAGAACGCATCGACCGCGTCCTGATCGTTCGCGAGCGCCCAGCACTCCGTCCAGCGGCCGTTCGGATCCAGGGAGAGCGCCTCGGCGAGGAGCACGTCCATCCATCGAACGTCTCGGTAGGCCGAGACGCGCACGAAGATCGAGGCGTGCGGGTCGTTGGCGAGGACCTCGGCGGGCGTGACCTGCAACGTGCCGGCGGTCTCCTTTTGTGGACCCGGTGGAAGTAATCGATCACGGCCTCCACCCCGACGTAGTCGCCGCTCATCGTGTTGTTGCCGCCGACGTACCACAGGACGTCGTCCGCGAGGAAGGGGCGCATCGCGTCCTGGTCGCCGGAGTTGTAGACCTCGAGCGCGCGACGGATCGTCGAGACGTTGCGGTGTTCGAGCACCGTCCCTCCGTCCGGGGTAGGGCATGCACCGTACCCGGCCACGCGAACGGTGCCCAGGGGCGCGAGGGCTACAGGAAACAGCGCATGTCGGATGAGACGTCTCTCACCCGAGTCGAACCCGGAGGGGGTCATCGGTGGGCGACGACCTGATAGCTCTTGAGATCATCGACCGAGCTTCTACGTCACCCCCGGCCTGATCGGAGCGTCGAGCACCGGCTCCGGCGCGTGCCAAACGGCCTCGACGTTGTTGTCGTGGAGGTCGCTCACGAACGCCGCGTAGTACCGCTCGGAGTACTGGGTCCACACGCCCGGCTCGCCCCGGACCGACGCACCGTTCGTGATCGCGGCCCCGAAGAACGCGTCCACGGCGTCGCGGCCTCCGGCGTCGAACGCGACGTGCGCCGCCGAGGTGACGGCTCACCCCGGTAGATCGCGAAGTCGTCGAGCCCGTCCACCCCGTCGTGGACACGGTCCTCCTGCACGTGCAGCTCCGAGCACCCGGGCGGGGTCAAGGCGGCCGTGGAGAGCCGTCGGCTCGCCGCCAGATCCCCGACGACGAACAGCTCGTGGTCGACCACGACCCGCCGAACCGCCATGGCCTCACGATACGTCGCATGCCCGGCTGTCGAAAGCGACCGTCCCCGTTCGTCGTTGGGATGACGGACGGACAGGCCGAGAGGCCGGAAGGAGGCATCGATGGCAGACTTCGTGCTGCTCTACAGCGGCGGGAGCATGCCCGAGACGGACGAGGAGAAGGCTCGGGTCATGAAGGCATGGGACGGCTGGTATTCCGAGCTCGGCGGGGCCATCAAGGACGGGGGCAACCCGTTCGCGCCGGCGGCCAAGGTGATCGGGAGCGACGGCAAGGTGGGCGACGTGTCCGGCTCGCCCCTCACCGGCTACACGATCCTCCAGGCCGACTCGCTGGACGCGGCGACCGCGCTCGCGAAGGACTCGCCCGTCCTGCAGGGCGGAGGCAGCGTGACCGTGTACGAGGCCTTCGACGTCATGTAGCAAGAGCCGAGCGTGGTCGCGGGGGTCCGCTCCCGCGACCACCTCAGCGCAAGAGAGTTGACCGGACCTAGGTGGCGCGGATCCGGTTGTTGCGCGCGTTGTGCTCGAGTTCGGCCAGGCCCAGCGCCTCGAGCAGCGGCGGCACGTACATCCCGAACCGTCCTCGGAGTCCCTTCTTCAAGCCGTACCAACCGCCGACCGGGTTGTCTGGCGAACGGCCCCACGCCTCGACGGTCCCCTCGGCGGGCGGCTTCTGTTCGTCCGCACTGCCGAGCGGCACCCAGTCGCCGTTCGACTTCAGCATCGCGTGCAGGTCCTCGATGCACCGGAGCTGGTAGCCGAGTTGAGTCTTGCCGACCTGACACACGAGCGCCGGCGGGTCGGCCTGCTCGTCGCGCCACATCTGGTACTCGGAGGTCCCCGGCGGCGTCTTCAGCACCCAGGGATCCTGCTTCGTGCCGCTGCCCTTCGCCCCACCCATCGCTCCTCCTTCCGAACGCTGCCGTCACCTCGAGCGGCCGAGGGTACCCCTCACCTGTGTCGGGCTTCGCGCTTGCGCGCCGCTAGTCGAACAGCGCGTCGAACGCGTGCAACGAGTCACCCACGCGTCCCGCGAGTGTCGTCGCGAGCCACCGGTGCAACGCGGCCGCCAGCTCGGGATCCTCGGACTCGATCCGCTCGATCGAGACCTTGCCGAGCTTCAGGACCACGCTCGGGCCCTCGGCCACCACGTCGGCGGTTCGCGGCTCCCCCGAGTACATCGCGACCTCGCCGACGACCACGCCGGGTCGCAGCGTTCGAAGTCGCATCCGCCTTCCTCGTTCGGTCACCGTCTCCACCCGCAGGCGGCCGGACTCGAGCACGAACACGTCGTCGGGCGACTCGCCCTGGCGGATCAGCACGGCGTCGTCGGGGAGCTCCATGCGTTCGAGGTAGGACCGCAGGCCGGAGGGCATGCCGCTAAGCGCGTCCCCGTCCGGCTCGGACACCTCGACCGCCTCGTCCCGCAGCAGCCCCTCCTCGCAACGCTGCAGGCCGCGGTCCAGATCCGGCTCGAACCGCAC
>DATEQE010000206.1:0-9510 GCA_035272825.1 Actinomycetota bacterium | reverse complement strand
TGCGCACGACTCGCCGCTCGGACCCTGCTCTCCCGTCCACGGCTCGAAGCCTACGTCTGGGCCCTTCCTTCGCGCTTCATCGTCGCCGCCCGGTCGAACGCCGAGAGCGCCGCCCACCCGGGCGCGGCGCGGTTCTCCGCGTCGATCGCGCGCCGTGCGTCGGCTCGAGTGCCTTCGGGCACGGTGCCGAACACCGCCCGTGGACGGACTCGTTGCCTCGAACGTCGCACCGCCCTCGGCGTCGACCCACGTCCCGTCGATCCACATGCGCGCGTGATCGCTCATCGGGTCATCTCGGGACGAACGGGGCGGCCCGTCCGGCCGCCCCGTTCCGATCCGTACCGCCGGTCGATCAGGCCTGCGCCGCTTCGACCCACGGCTGCCAGACGTCCGGGTTGGCGTCGACCCACGCCTGGGCCGCCTCCTCCGGCGTCTGCTTATCCTGGTCGATCGCGAACGCCACCTCTTCCTGCGACGTGTTGTCGTAGCTCATGGCCGATAGGAACGCGAACGCCTCCGGCGCACGGGACTCCAGGTCCGCGTTGAACGCCTTGTACAGCACGTCCGGCGGGTAGTCGCACGCGTAGCCGTCGCCCGTCTTCGTCGACGCCGCCTTCGTGCACGCCTCGGTCACCTCGGGGAGCGCGACCTCGGTGAGGTCGTACACCTGGTTCCCCCAGTGCGGCGTGTACCAGTAGAAGAGCAGCGGCTCCTTGTTCTGGTAGGCCGTGTCGAGCTCGGAGATCAGTGCGGCCTCCGATCCGGCCACCACGACCTCGAAGTCCAGGTTGAGGTTCTCCACGATCTCCTTGTCGTAGGAGACGAAGCTCGGGTCGCCGTCAAGCATCTGCCCCTTGTCGCCGGTCTCGGCCGTCGCGAACAGCGAGGCGTTCTGATTCAGACCGTCGACGGTGGCGATCTCCGGGTGCTCCTCGACGAGGTAGGTCGGCACGTACCAGCCGATCTTGCCCACCACGCCGAGCTCCCCACCGTCCACGACGCTGCCGTCTCCGTCGATGTAGGTTGCGTAGTCCTCGGCGTGACCGGACGGCCACACCTCGAGCGTCGCGTCCAGAGCGCCCGTGGACAGTGCCGGGAACTGCGCGAACTCGTCGATGTCGACGAGGCTGACCGTGTAGCCGAGTTGCTGTTCGAGCAGGATCTTCGCGATGTTGGCGTTCACGGCCGAACCCGTCCACGGGTTGACCGCGATGCTGATCTCGGTGCCTTCGCCGGGCAACGCCGTGCTCCCGGTCGTCCCGGTCGTCCCGGTCTCGCTCTCGTTACCGGACCCCGCGTCCGAGCACGCCGCCGCCATCAGGCCGAGCGCTATCACGAGCAGCAGGATCCGCCACCACCTCGACTCAACCGTTCTCATCCGTCCCCCTTTCGCCATCCCGTCATACGGTCTGCGACATCGCTCGAGCCTTCGCGAACTCCTTCCGCCGCATCCCCTCGTCTACGCCGATCGCCTGCGTGATGCGGTCCAGGACGATCGCGAGCAGCACGATCGCCGTTCCGGCCTCGAAGCCAAGCGCGATCTGCCCCTTGGTCAATCCGTACACCACCTGCAACCCAAGGCCTTCGGCCCCGACCAATCCGGCGATGATCACCATCGAGAGCGAGAGCATGATGACCTGGTTGACGGCCAGCATGATCCCGCTCTTGGCCAGCGGCAGCTGCACCTTGGTGAGCACCTGGGCGGGGCTCGAGCCGTACGCCTCGGCCGCCTCGACGGTGGTCGCCGGCACCTGCCGGATCGCCAGGCTCGTGATCCGCACGCCGGCCGGTACCGCGTAGATCACCGACGCGATCACGCCGGGCACCCGGCCGACGGCGAACAGCGCGACCACCGGCACGAGGTAGACGAACGCCGGCATCACCTGCATCGCGTCGAGGACGGGGCGTAGGGCGCGATCGAGACGTTCGCTGCGGCCCGCGAGGACCCCGAGTGGGATCGCGATCAGAAGGGCGATCACCACGGTGACCATCACCAGGCTGAGCGTGTTCATCGCGTCGTCCCACATCCCGAGCAGCCCGATGCCGAAGAACGCCAGGCCCGAGAAGACCGCGAGCTTCCATCCCGAGAACCGCCACGCCGCCACCCCGAAGAACCCGGCGACCATCCACCAGGGCACGCCGAGCAGCAGGTTCACGATCGGGTCCAGGCAGTACAGGATCAGGAAGTCGCCGATCGCCGAGGTCAGCCACTCGAGGTTGGACTGGATCCACTCGACGGCGGTGTTCGTCGGGGTGATCAGGTCGATCCGGGGGCTGCTCGGGAAGTCCTGTTGGACGAGTACGTAGCGACCGATCAGCACCCCGGCGACCGTCGCGGCGATCGCCACGACCACCAACAGGCGCCGAGAGATCGCGCGCCCGAACAGCACCGTCCCCGATCCCCTCGTGACGCGGTCGCGCGTGCTCCATCCTTCGCTCACCCTGTCGAGCACGATGGCCAGGACGACGATCCCAATCCCGGCGTTCAGCGCAACACCCACGTCCAGATGCTGGAGGCCGTTCAGCACCTCGCGCCCCAGGTTCTCAACGCCCACGATCGCGGCGATCACGACCATCCCGAACGCCATCAGCAGCGCCTGGTTGACGCCGAGCATGATGCTCGGCCTGGCGAGGGGGACCTGGATCTTTCGCAGCACCTGCTTCGTGGTCGCGCCGAACGCCGTCCCCACCTCGAGCGAGGACGACGGCACGCCGCGGATTCCGTAGCTCGTCAGCCGGACGAGCGGCGGGAGCGCGAAGATCACCGTCGCGATCAATGCGGTCGCCACGCCGATGCTGAAGAAGATCACGAGCGGCAGGAGGTAGACGTAGGCGGGCATCGTCTGCATGGCATCCAGGAGCGGACGCAGGACCTTCTCCACCTTCGGGTTCCGGCCCGACCAGATCCCGAGCGGGATGCCGATCACGACGCACACGGCCACCGCGATCAGCATCAACGCCAACGTCTGCAGGCTCCGCTCCCACAGGTCGATCAGCCCGAGGAACGTGAACCCGGCCACGGCGAGAAGCGCCTTGCGCCACCCCGCCACGACCAAGGCGACGGCTCCCGCGCCGACGATCACGCCGAGGAACGTCATCCGCTCCAACAGCAGGAGCAGGTTGTCGTACACGCTCTCCGAGACCTGCTTGATCGGGTTGAAGAAGTAGATGAACAGCGGGCTCGTCTCATGGCTCTGCAGCGCCCAGTTCTCCAGGTCGTCGAACAGCTGGCCCGCGTGGACTCGCCACGAGGGGAAGCCCCCCTCCAGCTGCAACCCGATCAGGACGACGACGATCGAGCCGAGGAGCCACCACGGCCACAGGCGGCGTCGCCTGCGGGCGCTGACCGGTGGTGGTGGGGCGGCCAGCTCTCCCGCGACCGACCGAGGCGGCGCGACCGTGTCGGCCATCAGGTCCGATCCTCGATGAGCGAGGACATCACCGCGCGACGATCCACGACGCCGACGACCTGGTCTCCGTCCACGACCCGGATCTCTTCGTCCGAACCTGCGACGAGCGGCAGCAGCTCCTGCACGATCGTATCGGCCGGCACCGTCGGGGCATCACCACCCGTCTCGCTGTCGAGGGGACGCATGATCGTGCGGGCGGTGAGGACATGCGCTCGAGGGACGTCCTTCGTGAAGTCGGCGACGTAGGCGTCGGCCGGGTGCGCCACGACCTCCTCGGGGGTGCCCACCTGGACGAACCGGCCGTCCTTCATGATCGCGATCCGGTCGCCGAGCTTGAGCGCCTCCATCAGGTCGTGGGTGATGAAGATCATCGTCTTGCGCACCTCCCGCTGGAGCCGCACCACCTCGTCCTGCATGTCGCGGCGGATCAACGGGTCGAGCGCGCTGAACGGCTCGTCGAACAGCATGATCTCGGGGTCGGTGGCGAGCGCCCTTGCCAGACCGACGCGCTGCTGCATCCCGCCGGAGAGCTCCTCCGGGTAGTGATCGGCCCAGCCGTCCAGGCCCACCACCTCGAGGACGCGACGGGATCGTTCGGCGCGCTCGGCCTTGTCGATCCCCTGGACCTCGAGCCCGTAGCCGACGTTGTCGACGATCCGACGGTGCGGGAGCAGCCCGAAATGCTGGAACACCATGCTGATCTTGCGGCGACGGACCTCCCGCAGCCGATTGGGCGGGAGCGCGAGCAGGTCCTCGCCGTCGATGTGGATCTGCCCCGCGGTCGGGTCGTGCAGCCGGTTGATCATCCGCACCAGCGTCGACTTGCCCGAACCCGACAAACCCATGACGACGAACACCTCGCCGGGCGCGACCTCGAAGGAGACGTCGCGAACGGCGACGACGCAGCCGGTCTTGGCCAGAAGCTCGGCGCGTGGGAGCTCGGCGTCGGGCGAACCCACGATCTTCTTCGCGTTCGCGCCGTACACCTTCCACAGACCCCGGCAGGCGACGGAGGCGTTGGACCCGGGCATGCCGGTCGCCGAGACCTGTACGTCGGTCTGCGCGTCCGTCACCCTGGGCCTCCCTGTCCGCGCCGGACGACCCCCGGCCGCCCCCCGGATACCGCATCTTGGGCCCGAGGGGCTCCGACACGCAAGGCAGCCGTTGCGCGGACGTGGACCCCCGGCGGGGTCACGGCCGGCGCTGCGCTAGCATCCGCGAACCATCGGGCGAATGCCGGGCGCGGGTGATCGGGAGGGTAGATGGCCTCGAGACCGTACGACTTCGTGATCGTCGGAGGCGGGTCCGCCGGGTGCGCGCTGGCCAACCGCCTGTCGACCGACCCGTCGAACCGGGTGCTCGTCCTGGAGGCCGGACGGCCCGACTACCCGTGGGACGTCTACATCCACATGCCGGCGGCGCTCACGTTCCCGATCGGCAACCGCTTCTACGACTGGAAGTACGAGTCCGAACCCGAACCGCACATGCACGGCCGCCGGATCTACCACGCTCGCGGCAAGGTGCTCGGGGGCTCGAGCAGCATCAACGGGATGATCTTCCAACGCGGCAACCCCCTGGACTACGAGCGCTGGAGCGGCGACCCCGGGATGCAGACGTGGGACTACGCGCACTGCCTCCCCTACTTCCGCCGGATGGAGCACTGCCTCGCGGCCCAGCCGGGCGACGAGTTCCGAGGCGCCGCCGGCCCCCTCGTGCTCGAGCGCGGCCCGGCCACCAACCCGCTGTTCGGCGCGTTCTTCGAGGCCGCGCGTCAGGCCGGGTTCGAGCTGACCGACGATGTGAACGGCTACCGACAGGAGGGGTTCGCGGCGTTCGACCGGAACATCCACCGCGGCCGCCGGCTGTCGGCGGCAGGCGCCTACCTGCACCCGGTGAGGTCGCGCCCGAACCTCGAGGTCCGAACGAGGACGTTCGTCACCCGGATCCTGTTCGAGGGCTCGCGCGCCGTCGGGGTCGAGGCGGCGCGAGTCCGCGGCGCGCCCGCTCGGATCCACGCGGGCGAAGTCATCGTGTGCGGCGGCGCGATCAACACGCCGCAGACGCTGCAGCTCTCGGGCGTCGGCCCGGCCGACCAGCTCCGCGCGCTCGGGATCGACGTCGTGCACGACCTGCCCGGGGTCGGCGAGAACCTGCAGGATCACCTCGAGGTCTACGTCCAGCACGCGTGCACCCAGCCCGTCTCGATGGCCCCCTACCTGAAGTGGCGGTATCGGCCCTGGATCGGGTTCCGCTGGCTGTTCTTCCGCTCGGGACCCGGCGCAACGAACCACTTCGAGGGCGGGGGGTTCGCGCGGAGCAACTACGACGTCCGGTACCCGAACCTGATGTTCCACTTCCTGCCGATCGCCGTCCGATACGACGGGTCGGGGCCGGCGAGCGATCACGGCTACCAGGTCCACATCGGGCCGATGTACTCGGATGCGCGGGGTTCGGTGAAGATCACCAGTCCCGACCCGCGCGTCCATCCCGCCCTGCGCTTCAACTACCTGTCGACCGACCAGGACCGACGTGAGTGGATCGAGGCGATCCACACGGCGCGGCGAATCCTCGGTCAGCCCGCGATGGCGCCGTTCGACGGGGGCGAGATCTCGCCCGGCCCCGGCGTGCAGACGGACGAGCAGATCCTTTCGTGGGTCGCCGGCGACGCCGAGACCGCCCTGCATCCCTCGTGCACCTGCAAGATGGGGACCGACGAGATGTCGGTGGTCGACCCTTCGACGATGCGCGTCCACGGGCTCGACGGCCTCCGCGTCGTCGACGCGTCGGTCTTCCCCTACGTCACGAACGGCAACATCTACGCGCCCGTGATGATGGTCGCCGAGAAGGCCGCCGACCTGATCCTCGGCGCCACCCCGCTCGCGCCGGAGCGGGTCGAGTTCTTCCGCCGAACATGAACCCGCGTCTTGGCTGGGATGGCCGTCATCCGAGCGCGAGCAGCATCAGCCCGGCGACGACAAGCCCCACGCCCACGTACTGATTGGGCACCAGGCGCTCGTGGAGGAGCACGACGCCGCCCAATACTGGGATGAACGGGTAGGTGGCCGACGCGGCCGTCACGATCGATACCAGGCCGACCTCGGCGCCCCGGGCGTACACCATCGTTCCAAGCAGCTCGACGACCCCTCCGAGCGCGGCGAGCCGGAGTGCCGATGGCGAGCGCTGGACGGGGACCGCGCCGCGCCGGTTCGACCGCACCCAGACGAGGAAGGCAGCGACGACGACGACGATCGACAACGTCCCCCGCGCGAACCACATCGCAGGTAGGAACCCGGCCTCCTTGGCCGACCACCCCAGCACATAGGTTGCGACCCCGAACAGCAGGGTCGACGCGATCGCCCAGGGCAACCCGGCGAACCGCGTGAACGAACCGCCACGGAGGGCCCGCAGGTCGGTCGATGTCAGGACGGCCCCCGCGATCGTGATCGCAGCTCCGGCCCACTCCACCGCTCCGAGCGACTCGTCGAGCAGGACCACCGAGAGGAAGACCGGAACGACGGCGTAGGTGGCCAGGACCGGGGAGACCACGGCGATGGGGCCGAGCTCGAGGCCCCGATAGAGCGTCGCGAACGCGCCGGCGCCGATGAACGCAGCCGGGACGAGCCACGGCACGACCCTGGGGAGGCCGGACAGATCCGGCCGAACGATGATCACGAGCAGGGTCGCCACGATCGCGACGGAGACCTGCGCGACCACGAGCGTGCGGCTGCTCCCGATCCTGCGGCCCGCCATCCCCGCCCACAGATCTCCGAGACCCCAGCCGAACGCGGCGGCGAGCCCGAAGATCACCCTTCGCCCCGATACCGCGCGTCCCGCCAGGCGATCGCGGCCTTCAGACCCTCCTCCTGGGTGATCCGCCGGAATTCGTCGCGGGCCGGCAGGTTGGCGGTCTCGATCGTCACGTCGAGCTCGGTGTTGGCGTCGAGCGCCGCTCGCAGGCCCGCAAGCTGCCACACGCGGTTGATCGACGCCTTCATCGACCGGACCACGAACGGCTCGTTCTTCGCGATTTCGTCCGCCAGGGCCATCGTGGCATCGTCGAGCTTCGCACGTGGGACGACCCGGTTCACCAGACCGATGCGGAGCGCCTCTGCGGCCGGGATGCGGTCCTCTCCGGTCAGGACGAGCTCCTTGGCCGCGCGCACACCGACCACCCACGGCAGGAACATCGAGACCACGCCCGAACCGAACCGGACGTCGACGTACCCGAACAGGGCGTCGTCCGCAGCCACCGCGAGATCGCACGCGAGCATCAGGTCGGTGCCGCCCGCGAGGCAGTACGAGTGCACCGACGCGATGACGGGCCTCGGCAGCTCGAGGATACGCAGGAGCCGTTGCGTGTCGCGGTCCAGCTCCCGGTGCCACTCCGCCGCGTCCTTTGGCCCTTCCTCGGCGTCCTGGTTGAGGTCGTACCCGGCGCAGAACGCCCGGCCCGCCCCCCGGAGGATCACGACCCGGACGTCGTCGTCCTCGCCAGCAGCCGCGAACGCGTCGTCGAGCGACTCCATGAGCTCGCCGTTCAAGGCGTTCAGGGACGCGGGGCGGTTGAGCGTCAGCCGGCGGACCGGGCCGAGGTCCTCGACCAACAGGACGCCGTCGTCCTCGTGCATGTCGGTGCTCATCGCCGCGTCGTGACTCCGGGTCCGGGTCGAGGGT
Source organism: Actinomycetota bacterium (assembly GCA_035272825.1). GTDB lineage: Bacteria > Actinomycetota > UBA4738 > UBA4738 > HRBIN12 > DASSJM01. The sequence goes on along the minus strand of DATEQE010000206.1, from coordinate 1,426 downwards.
GCGGCGCATGATACGGGCGCCCGAACCAACGCCTCAAACTCAGGCGCGCCCGAGGAGCTCGAGGACCTGGGCGGCTGCACGCCTGCCGCTCCGCAGCGCTCCCTCCATCGTCCCCGAGTGTTCGCCCGCGGTGTGCTCACCTGCGAAGGCGACCGCGCGGTGCATGCGTTCGAACAGGTGCCGGCGGGCGAGCGACCGTCCGTCCCACGCCGAGTACGCGCCGCGGGCCAGCGGGTCCTCGGCCCAGACCTTCATCACGGCCGTCCCGGCCGGCCGGAGCTCGGGCGCGAGCTCGACGATCCGACCGATCCAGGTGTGCGGATCGCCGGTCGCGGTCTGGAGCGGCCCCTGCGAGATCTCGCTCCCGGCGAACGAGGTCACCACGCGCCGCGTTCCGTTCACGCCGTCGGCGACCCAGAACCAGAACGGCAGGTCGGCGCTCTGGATCGCGCAGCGCTCGGGAGCGCCCTCGAGCGGCACGGCCACCTTCGAGGCCACGCCCATCGGCAGGTCCTCGAACGCCGCCCGCTGGTCGGCCGCCAGTGGCGGGTCGAACGCGAGCTCGGTGACGAGCCGAACGGGTACCGCGATCACCGCCGAGTTCGCGTGGATCGTGTCGCCCGCGTCGACCTCCACGCCTCCGGCGCGTTCGCGGATCGCGATCGCTCGAGTCCCGAGACGAACGTCGGGCAGCAGCCGCGCCGCGGCATCGGCGATCGAACGGTTCCCCCGCTCCATCCGACGGTAGACGTCGGGTTCAGCGGCCAGCTTCCCCGCGTGCCACCCGGGCCGCCACGCGACCCGAGAGAGGTCGCTCGCGAACGTCCCCGTCAGGCGCGCCCTCGCCACGGCCCTGGCGCGATCGTCGCCCGGGACCAGGCTCAGGGCCTCGCCCATCGAGCGGTCGGCGGGATCGAGCGAGGCCAGGTGCTCGTCCGCGGCCTCGAGGAACACGTCCAGCTCCGCCATCGTCACGGCGGCCTCGCCCCGCGGCTCCCTCCGGAGGTAGTCGACGCCGGCCTCGCAGGCGAGCAGGCCGAGCCGGTCGACCGTGGCCTGGAGGACCTCGTCGTCCGAGAAGATCCACTCGGCGCCGAGCTCGGCGAGCTCGCCGTTCTCGAGCTCCACCGAGTGCACCCGCCCGCCCACGCGGTCGCGGGCCTCGACGACCATGACGCTCGCGCCCGCATCGTGGAGCCCGAGGGCTGCGGCCAGGCCGGCGAACCCGGCTCCCACCACGATGACATCGACATCGACCACGGCGAACCCAGTCCTTGCGAGCGACGGATACCTTGTGCTACTCAGAGCGACACGGCCATCTCGAGGCCGCATCGATCCGGGTTGGGAGCAGGATGACACAACCAAGGGACGCCTTCGCACGAGCCCGACTGAGTCGCAGGGCGTTCCTCCGAGGCTCGGCCCGAGC
>DATEQE010000205.1:0-2363 GCA_035272825.1 Actinomycetota bacterium | reverse complement strand
GGATCCCCGGCGCGGATCTGCTCGTCGAGCAGCCCGGTGCCGAGCGTGGCCACCAGCTCCTCGTCGCCGCGTCCGATCACGATCACGCGGTCGTCGCCCAACCGGTCCTTGACCTTGACCACCTCGCCCGCCCGGTCGGGCAGCAGCACCTCGACCACGTTGAGCGCCTCGTTGAGGATCACCTCGGCGCCCTTGCGCAGGTGGTCGGTCTCGACGTCCGGCGACAGGTTCACACGCATCTTGCGGCCCGCGGTGAACACGTCGACCGAGCCATCGTCGTTGGTGCCGAGGTACACCCCGAAGGACGCCGGCGGTTGGCTGAGCTTCTCGACCTCCTCACGGAGCCCCTCGATCCGCTCCTTCTCGGCCTGCAGGGTGCCGGCGAGCTTCTCGTTCTGCGAGAGCGCGCGCGAGAGATCCGAACGCGCCTCGAGGAGCTTGTCCTCGAGCAGCTTGACCTGGCGGGGGGCGTTCGTGAGCCGGCGGCGGAGGAGGGAGACCTCGTCCTCGAGGAAGCGGACCTGCGTCTGGAGCTCGTGGACCTGTTTCTCGAACTGTTCCTGCTGTTCGCGTGGATCGGGCTCCGGCATCTCCTTCACCTCCCGCCGGTGCGGAAGCATACCTCCGGTCTTCCCCGCGACCGACGAAGACGGGGGAGGTCTCTTGGCCTATGCATACGGTCTTCGGCCGGTACGGCGCTTGACCTAAGCGCTATTCAGACGCGACGGGCCAGCGTGATGAACCCGGTGTGCGCCACCATCCGCTGGTCCGGTCGCACGCTCCGAACGGTCACGTGCCACGAGCGGTGCAGCACCTCGAACGTCTCCAGGTGCTCGTACGCGTTGCGCTCCAACGCGAGCACGAGCTGCTGCACCTGGTTCGTCGTCGGCAGGTACCCGCAGAAAATGGCGCCCGGGGGCAGGACGGTCGAGAGCGGCTCGAGCGTCTCCCACGGCTCCGGGAGATCCAGGATCGCGCGATCGAACGTCTCGCCGCTCCCCCCGACGTCGCGCACGTCGCCCTCGCGGAGCTCGAGCCAGTCGGGGGCCTTCCCGAAGAAGGACTCGATGTTGCGCGCGGCGCCCGCCTGGAACTCGCGCCGCAGATCGAAGGAAACCACCCGGCCCTCGGGCCCGGTGGCCCGGCAGAGCGCGAGCGTGAGCGACCCCGAACCCGTCCCGGCCTCCAGGACGCGTGCGCCGGGGAAGACGTCGGCCCCGACCAGGATCGCGCCGACGTCCTTCGGATAGACGACCTGGGCGCCCCTCGGCATCTTGAGCACGAAGTCGGCCAGCCGCGGCCGGAACGCCCGGAACGCCATCCCGGTCGCCGAGTGCACGAGGGTCCCCTGGGGCGACCCGATCAGCAGGTCGTGCGGCAGTCCGCCGCCGTGGGAGTGCCAGGTCTCGCCGGTCTGGAGCGTGAGCAGGTACCGACGGTCGCGCTGATCCACAAGCAGGATCTTCTCCCCCGCCTCGAACGGCCCGTTCATGGACGGAGGGTCCCGTAGATCTCGACCGGCATGACCTCGTCGGACAACGCCTCGGCGGTCTCACGGTCGTCCCGCGGCCCCCCCGGCGAGCCTCGTTCGTCCCGCGGCCCCTCGAGCCGCTCACCCAGGATCTGCGCCCTGGCGCGGCAGAACGCGCAGAACCTGCCCGTCGTCGGCTGACCACAGCGCTCGCACCCGACCAGCTGAACCTCGGCCTGCGTCGCGAAGAGCGGCGCCGCCCGGTCGAGGTAGCCGAGAAAGAACTGGGCCTTGGTCCCGGGCGACGTGGATTCGAGCTGGTTCATCGCCTCCTTGTAGCGAAGCTGGGTGTTGCCGCCGACGAGCGGGCACTCCTGCACCACGTAGTCGATCCCGCGCAGGAACGCGAACGCGGCCGTCTCGAACTCCGAGAGCCGGTACAGCGGCTTGACCTTGCGCGCGAACCCTTCCTTCGCGGGCAGCACCGGGGACTGGCGCGCGATGTAGTCCGTCTGCCACTGCAGGGTGTTGCCGAGCAGGGTGGCGGCCTCGTCGTCGAGGTTGTGACCGGTCGCGATCACGTCGTACCCGCCCTCACGCGCGGCCCGGTTGAAGACGTAGCGCTTGGACAGCCCGCAGACCGCGCAGGTCGACCGCGAGCCTTTCCTGCCGGCGGTCGGCACGTCGAATCCGTAGTCGCGTGCCAGGTCGACCTCGACCAAGTGCGCGTCGCGTTCGCGAGCGAAGGCCCGGGCGACCTCGTGCGACCGCTCAGAGTACTCTCCGATCCCGAGGCCCAAGTACAGCCCGTCGGCCCGGTAGCCGAGCTCGAGCAGGACGTCCCACAGCGCGAGCGAGTCCTTGCCGCCCGAAACCGCGACCAGGATCCTGT
>DATEQE010000204.1:0-2086 GCA_035272825.1 Actinomycetota bacterium | reverse complement strand
AATTTCTGCTCGGTGTGCGGGGCGCGTCTCGCCGCGTCGGAGATCACTGAGGTCCGCAAGACCGTCACGATGGTCTTCTGCGACGTCACCGGCTCGACCGAGCTCGGCGAACAGCTCGACCCCGAGTCGATGCGCAAAGTGATGTCCCGCTATTTCGACGCGATGCGCGCCGCGCTCGACCGCCACGGCGGTTCCGTCGAGAAGTTCATCGGGGACGCCGTGATGGCGGTGTTCGGCATCCCGCAGCTCCACGAGGATGACGCGCTCCGCGCGGTCCGGGCGGCCGCCGACATGCGTGCGGCCCTCGATGACCTCAACCACGAGCTCGAACGCGACCACGGCGTTCGGCTCGCGTGCCGGATCGGCGTGAACACCGGGGAGGTGCTCGTCGGAGGCGATGCCTCGGACTTCGGTCGTGTGACCGGCGATGCCGTGAACACCGCGGCCCGACTGGAGGCGGCGGCCGAGCCCGGCCAGATCCTCATCGGCCACGGGACGTACCGTCTGGTTCGCGACTCGGTCGAGGTCGAGCCCGTCGGACCGCTCTCGCTGAAGGGGAAGGCCGAGCCGGTCCCTGCGTTCCGGCTGCAACGGGTCGATCCCGGAACGGCACCGGCGCGGCGCGCGCTCCGGTCGACGATGGTCGGTCGGGACCGCGAGCTCGAGGACATCGTGCGAGCGTTCACGCGCGCGGCCGAGGACCGGAGCTGCCTGCTGTTCACGGTCCTGGGCGCTGCGGGCGAGGGGAAGTCGCGCCTCGTCGAGGAGTTCCTCACGACCCTAAACGGGTCGGCGAGCGTGGTGACCGGCCGTTGCCTTCCCTACGGCGAGGGCATCACGTACTGGCCGGTCGCAGAGGCCGTCCGGGGCGCGCTCGGCGTCCAGGCCTTCGACCCGCCCGAGGACGTCATCGCTCGCCTGGTCGAGGTGGTTGCGGGTGACGAGCACGCCGCCGCGATCACGAGCCGTCTCACCGAGATCCTCGGCGTATCCGAGGGCGTCGGCGCCGCCGAGGAGACGCCGTGGGCGATCAGGCGGTTCCTCGAACTCCTCGCCGCCGACCGCCCGCTCATCGCACTGTGGGAGGACATCCACTGGGCCGAGCCGGCGTTCCTCGATGTCGTCGACCACATCGTGGACTGGTCGCGCGACGCGCCGATCCTGCTCGTATGCACCGCGCGCCCCGAGTTCCTCGACACCCGGTCGGGCTGGGGCGGCGGCAAGCTGAACGCCACGACACTCCTGCTCCAACCGCTCGACCCGAAGGCCTCGGCGGAGCTGATCGCGAACCTGCTCGGTGGCTCGGATCTGTCCACCGAGGTGTCGGAACGCATCACCGAGGCCGCCGGAGGGAACCCGTTGTTCGTCGAGCAGATGCTCTCGATGCTGATCGACGACGGCATGCTCGAACGGCAGGACGGCGAGTGGATCCCGATGGGCGATCTCTCGTCGGTCACGGTCCCACCCTCGGTCGCGGCGCTCCTCGCCGCCCGTCTCGAACGCCTGACCGACGACGAGCGCCGCACGATCGAGGGCGCCGCCGTCATCGGCAAGGAGTTCTACGCCGGAGCCGTCCGTGATCTGCTCCCCGAGCACCTCCGGGACGACGCGTCCGACCTGATCCGGTCGCTGATCCGCAAGGAGCTCGTCCGAGCGGAACGGTCGATGGTCCCGGGAGAGGAGGCGTTCCGGTTCCGCAACATCCTGATCCGCGACGCGGCGTACCAGGCGATCCCCAAGGAACGCCGGGCGGGCCTGCACGAGGCGTTCGCCACGTGGATCGGCCGTGTCGGCGGCGATCGCGCCGAGGAGCAGGACGAGATCGTCGGATACCACCTCGAGGAAGCGTTCCGCTACCGCGAGGCCCTCGGGCCGGTCGACGAACCCACGCGAGCGCTTGGACGGCTGGCGGCGGCTCGCCTCGCCGCCGCTGGCTCGCGCGCGCTCGGCCGTCACGACATCCCGGCGGTCGCGAACCTGCTCGGTCGGGCGGCCGCCCTACTCGAGCCCTCGGATCCCGCCCGGATCGCCCTCCTGCCCGATCTCGCGTTCGCCCTGTGGGAGAGCGGATCGAACGAGGAGTCGA
>DATEQE010000203.1:0-5435 GCA_035272825.1 Actinomycetota bacterium | reverse complement strand
GTTCGTCACGCTGAAGAGCGGGTACGAGGGGAACCTTGCGGTCGCCAGCGAGCTCCGAGACCACGTCGCGCACAAGATCGGCAAGATCGCACGGCCCCACGGGATCATCTTCACGACCGATCTCCCGAAGACGCGTTCGGGCAAGATCATGCGCAGGCTCCTCCGCGATGTCGCTCGTGGTCATCCGCTCGGCGACGTCACCACGCTCGCCAACGCCGAGATCGTCGAGCAGATCCACGAGATGGTGGACACCTCGGGCACCGACGAGTGACCACGCCGCGCGGCGGGTCGTCGGCGTCCTCACGTCAGTGATCGTTCCGATCTCGGTCGGCGCGCGGCCCCTCGAGCACGCCGGCTCTTCCGGATGCACGCTCTCGGGTACGAAGGGGAACGACGTCCTGCGGGGGACCCCCGGCCGGGACGTGATCTGCGGTCGCAACGGGGACGATGCGCTCGTCGGGCTGGGCAGCGACGATCGGATCTTCGGGGGCCGGGGCAACGACCGGATCGACAGGGGACCCGGCGCGGGCGACCTCGGCGGGGGGGCGGGGCGCCAATCTCGTCACGGGGGGGAGGCTCCGACGACCTCGTCGAGGGCGGCCCCAGTCGCGACGCCGTTCGGGGCGACTCGGGGTCGGACATCGTGCAGGGGGCCGGGGTCGGGACTTGTGCGTGGCCACCGATGACGGCATCGGCGGCAACGACGTCGCGAACGGCGGACCCGGCCGCGATGTGTACGACGCCGTCGTCGGGGACACGCTGGTGAACGTGGAGACGTCTCGGGATTGCTAGCTGGACCGCCCGGAGGCATCTGGCCGCCCCTCGATCGGAAGCCTGCCCACGTCAGGGCAGGCGAAACGGGGGAGAAGGACGCATTGCCACCCGACGGCCCGCCTAGGTACCATTCGTTAGCACTCGGTTGCGGAGAGTGCTAGCAGTCATCGGGGGTATCTGCGCAGGCAGCGGCGCGGAACCGAGCACGGAGGAGGAGCCATGGCACCGAAGCTCATCACGTACGACGAGGAGGCCCGACGCGCGCTCGAGCGTGGGATGGACCAGCTCGCGAACGCCGTGAAGATCACGCTCGGCCCCAAGGGCCGCAACGTGGTCCTGGAGAAGAAGTGGGGCGCCCCCACGATCACCAACGACGGCGTCTCGATCGCCAAGGAGATCGAGCTCGAGGAGCCCGTCGAGAAGATCGGCGCGGAGCTCGTGAAGGAGGTCGCCAAGAAGACCGACGACGTCGCGGGTGACGGCACGACCACCGCGACGGTGCTCGCACAGTCGATCGTCAAGGAGGGCCTGCGCAACGTCGCGGCCGGCGCGAACCCGATGGCGATCAAGCGCGGGATCGAACGCGCCGTCGAGCTCGCCGTGGAGAGCATCAAGAACCAGTCCAAGGAGGTCGAGCAGAAGGAGGAGATCGCCCACGTCGGCGCCATCTCCGCCGCCGACCCCGAGATCGGCGAGCAGATCGCCGAGGCCGTCGACAAGGTCGGCAAGGACGGCGTGATCACGGTCGAGGAGTCCAACACGTTCGGCATGGAGCTCGAGCTCGTCGAGGGCATGCGGTTCGACAAGGGCTACATCTCGGCGTACTTCGTCACCGACCCCGAGCGCATGGAGACGGTCCTCGATGAGCCGTACATCCTGATCGCGAACTCCAAGATCTCGGCGGTCAAAGATCTTCTGCCGGTCCTTGAGAAGGTCATGCAGGGCGGTAAGCCGCTGCTGATCATCGCCGAGGACGTGGAGGGGGAGGCGCTCGCGACGCTGGTTGTGAACAAGATGCGCGGCACCTTCCGCTCGGCCGCGGTCAAGGCCCCCGGGTTCGGCGACCGGCGCAAGGCGATGCTCCAGGACATCGCGATCCTCACCGGGGCCACCGTGGTCTCGGAGGAGGTCGGCCTGAAGCTCGAGAACGCGACCCTGGACCTGCTGGGCACCGCCCGCAAGGTCATGGTGACGAAGGACGACACGACGATCGTGGAGGGCGGCGGCAAGGAGGAGGACATCAAGGGCCGCATCAACCAGATCAAGGCCGAGATCGACAAGACCGACTCCGACTACGACCGCGAGAAGCTGCAGGAGCGCCTGGCGCGCCTCGCCGGCGGCGTCGCGGTCATCAAGGTCGGCGCCGCGACCGAGGTCGAGCTCAAGGAGAAGAAGCACCGTATCGAGGACGCCGTGCAGTCCACGAAGGCCGCCGTCGAAGAGGGGGTCGTGCCGGGTGGCGGCGTCGCCCTGCTGAACGCGCAGGCGGTGCTCGATAAGGTCGATCTCGACGGCGACGAACTCACCGGATCGCTCATCGTCCGGCGGGCGCTCGAAGAGCCGATCAAGCAGATCGCGGCGAACGCCGGTCTCGAGGGCGGCGTCGTGATCGAGAAGGTCCGTGCCCTCGACGTTGGGTTCGGTCTGAATGCCGCGACGGGCGAGTATGAGGACATGTTCAAGGCCGGCATCATCGACCCGACCAAGGTGACGCGTTCCGCGCTGCAGAACGCGGCGTCGATCGCGGCCCTGTTCCTCACCACCGAGGCGGTCGTGGCCGAGAAGCCCGAGAAGGAGAAGGCCCCGCCCATGCCGGGCGGCGGCGACATGGACTTCTAGGTCCGGTCGGTCGGAAGCACGTCGAAGCGGCCCTCCTCGGAGGGCCGCTTCGCTACGCCCGTGGGCCCCGGAGGGCCGCTTCGCTACGCCCGTGGGCCCCGGAGGCGAGTGAACCGGAAGGCCCGTCGAGGCGAACGACCAGCAGGAGCCCCCTCTCTCACGCCGAGGCCCCGGAGCCATCCGGGGCCTCCGCGTATCCGGTCCTCCGTCACCGCCCGCCGTGCCAGAATCGGCCGTGGGCACGGCTCGGTTCCACCTCACCTTCCCCGGACACCTCACGTCCGAACCGATCCTGCACAAGCTGGCGACCGAGTTCGGGCTGGTCACCAACATCCGGCGCGCGAACATCGAGGAGCGGGGGGGCTGGGTGATCGTCGAGGTCGACGGGGCCGACGACCGGATCGCGGAGGCCGTCGCGTGGCTCGCCGAGCGGGGGCTCGGGGTGGACCGGATCGATGAGTGACCCCCACGGCCTCTACCGGTCAACGTCGCGCCTGGGACGGTCCCGCCCCTGATGCTCGAGAAGCGCATCGAGATCCGGTGGCGTGACGTCGACGCCTACGGCCACGTGAACAACGCGGTCTACCTGAACTACCTCGAGGAGGCGCGGGACGCGTGGGTGCAGTCGATCCTCGGGCCGGTGTCGGGCACCACGTGGGACTTCGTCCTTGCCCGCGTGGAGATCGACTTCCGCACCGAGCTCACGCAGGATGACGGAGCGGTGATCGTCCGGTGCGCGCTGGACCGGATCGGGCGCTCGAGCGTCGGGACGCGCGAGGAGGTGCGCAAGGAGGACGGGACGATCTCGGCGGAGGCACGGTCGGTGGTGGTAGCCCGAGACCCGGAGACGGGGCGCTCGCGGCCCCTCACCGAGCCCGAACGCGAGGCCCTGGAGGCGGAACGGACGGCCTGACGGGCCTCAGTCGATCACACGCCGGCCGTGCACGAAATGGTCCTCGTACCAGGTGCCGGAGACGTAGGTGAACGTGACGCCGGCGTTGCTGCGGCCCGAGTCGACCGCCCAGCCGTTGCCGACGTACATGTCGACGTGGTCGACCGTCCCGTCGTCGTCGCCGTCGTAGAACAGGAGATCGCCGGGGTGGATCTCGTCCCAGCGGATCTTCCGCCCGACCGACGCCATCGATGTCGAGGTCCGTTGCGGCAGCGACCATCCCGCGTACCCGCGCGGCGGCGTGTTGTCCCACCCCTCGACCGCCTGCTTCATCACCCACCAGGTGACGCCGGAGCAGTCGAACCCGCCGACCGGCTGGTACCCGCAGCAGTAGCGCGACGGCGCCTGCTGGTACCAGTCGCCACCCAAGACGTACGGGTAGCCGACGTATCCGACCGCGAAACCGACGACCGTCTGCATCTTCTTCGTGAGATTGGGGAGCGTCATGTCCGCGTAGGCCGAGAGCGAATCGTGCATCCACGACGGCTCGGTCGCGGCGCGGAACAACGACCAGGCCACCTCCGCGCGAGGGAGCGGGTCGTCGGGACCGACGTCGAGGGATTCGTCGCGGTGGTTGTAGCGCAGGCCGATCCGCATCCCGATCAGGAGCGTCCCGAAGTCCTTCGGCGTCGCGATCGCGGTCTCGTCCCGAAGGTGCAGGGCGTCCGCTCCCGCGGCGAGATCGCCCATGCCGATCGCGAGCACGAGCGCGCGGTGCACCTCGCGGGTCGTCACCGGGTCGCTCGGACGGAACGCGCCCGCGTCGTCGACCTGCATCCACCCCGCCGTCACGCTCACGTTCGCATACGGGTAGAAGGGGTCGGTCGCCGGGAGATCGGAGATCGTCAGCTCCGGGTCCTGCTCGAGCATCGAGCCGAACGCGCGGAACAACGCCCGCGCGAACAGCTTGCGGCTCTCGAGCCGGTCCGGTTCGAACGCGTAGGTGCCGTCCGCCGCGGCCTTCCGATCGCGCATCCAGTCGTTCGCCGCGCCGACGAAGTCGATCGCGGTGTGCGCCCACTGGGTGTGGGGAACGTCCGACCACCGGATACCGCTCGCCGCGGCGGTCCGGTTGGTGTTCGATCCTGCGCGGCCGGCGCCCCAGGTCGCGGGGCCGGAGCCGCGCTCGCCGCCCCTCGACTCGGCGCCGGGCGTGGACGACGCGGCCTGCGGAAGCAGCAGGCACGCTGAACACACGAGGACGGCGACCAGACGCCGCAGGGGCCGTGCGGGCATGTCCCGTGTACCCTCGGTGGAGGCCCAGACCGACTCAAGTCGGCCGATCGGGGGAACTCCGTGCCTCACGGGTTCCGTTAGCCTGCCGGACGATGCTTGGCGATCGTGAGGCCGTCGTCTTCGAGGTGAAGCCGTGGGACGTCCACGGCGTCGGCTACGTCGACGTGACCGTCGTCTACCCGGATCGGATGCTCGAGACGGCTCGCCTGGGGCCCGAGAGTGTTCCCGTGGACCTCGAGGCGGGGGAGCGCGTGATGGTGACCAAGGCGGTCAACATGATCGTCGGGATCCGCAGGGCCTGATGTACGCCTGGACCTACTTCGATGGCGCCGACGAGGAGATCGGGCGCTCGCCTCGGTTCGCGGCCGCCGACGAGGCCGAGGATTGGATCGGGTCGTCCTGGCCCGAGCTGCTGGAGAACGGCGTCCTGGCCGTCGTCTTGGTCGACCAGGACGGCGGGAAGCAGCTGTATCGGATGGGGCTCGGCGCGGAGTAGCGCGTGGTAGGAGGTGCGCTAGGAGGTGGGGCCCTCGCCCCGCACCTGCTCGACGCCCGAGAGCGCCTCGCGCAGGTCCTTCAGCCACTCGTCCTGCTTCTGCGCGACCAGACGCACGCACCACGCGAGCGCGTGGCT
>DATEQE010000202.1:0-2146 GCA_035272825.1 Actinomycetota bacterium | reverse complement strand
GCCGAGCTCAACACCGACGTCGACGTGGACCTCGAGCCCGAGGACGCGGTGATGGGGGAGTGGGACCTGGAGGCGGTGCGACGGCTGTTCACCTCGCTGGAGTTTCGAACGCTGTTCGAGCGGCTCGAGGAGGTGGGCCGGAGCGCGAAGCCCGCCGTCGAGGTGGCCGAGCTCGACCTTCGCAAGGTCGACGTGGCCGAGGCGGTCGAGCTCGTCGCGGGGAACGAGCCGAAGGCGATTCGGCTCGATCTGGACGACCGCGAGATTCGGGGCGTCGCCGTCTCGATGGGGGGTGGACAGGCCGCGTTCGCGGAGGTCCGGAACCTCGAGGCGTTCGCGGCGTCCCTCGGCGATGACGCGGCGGCCAAGTGGATCCACGACGCGAAGGATCTCGAGACGGCCGTGGTCGCGGAGGGCCGATCGCTGGAGGGGGTCCGGACCGACACGATGCTGGCGGCGTACCTGCTCGACCCTGCCGCCCCGAGCTTCGAGCTCCAACCGCTGAGCGAGCAGTACCTCGGAACCGACGTGCTCGGCTCGGTCGCCGAGGAGGCCGAGGGCCAGCTGTTCGGCGACGCGTGGCAACGGACCGCTGCCGAAGCCGCTGCGGTGGCGCTGCTCGCTCCAGTGCTCGACGAACGCATCGACAAGGCCGGGCTCCGTCGCCTGCTCGACGAGGTCGAGCTCCCGCTGTCCTCGGTCCTGGCGCGGATGCAGGCGAACGGCGTCGCCCTCGACGTCACCTACCTCCAGGAGATGGCCGAGGGCGTGCGGGACACGATGGCGACGCTGCAGGTCCGGATCTATGAGCTCGCCGGGGAGGAGTTCAACCTGAACTCGCCGCCCCAGCTCCGTGCGATCCTGTACGACAAGCTCAAACTCTCACCTGGCAAGAAGACGCCAAAGGGGCAGCTCTCCACCGACGCGAGCGTGCTCGAGAAGCTCCGCGACGTCCACCCGATCGTCGACGCGATCCTGTCCTGGCGCGAGCTCGACAAGCTGAACTCGACCTACCTCGACGCGCTGCCCAAGCAGGTCGATCCTCGCGACGGCCGCGTGCACACGACGTTCAACCAGACGGGGGCGGCGACCGGCCGGCTGTCCTCGACCAACCCGAACCTGCAGAACATCCCGGTGCGGGGCGAGCTCGGCAGGCAGATCCGGCGCGCGTTCGTGCCGGGATCCAAGAGTCAACTCCTGCTCGTGGCGGACTACTCGCAGATCGAGCTCCGGATCCTGGCCCACCTAGCGGAGGACCAGGGCCTGAAGGCCGCGTTCGAGTCCGGGGCCGACATCCACACGGCGACGTCCGCCCGGGTGTTCGGGCTCCCCGAGGACCAGGTCGATCCCGCCACGCGAAGCCGGGCCAAGGCCATCAACTACGGGCTCGCGTACGGGATGAACGCGTGGGGCCTGGCGTCGCGCCTGGAGATCACGCCCGACGAGGCGCAGGAATTCATCGACGCCTATTTCGAGAGCTTCCCGCAGATCCGGGACTACCTCGACCGCCAGGTGGCGCGGGCGGCCGCCGAGGGGTTCACCGAGACGCTGCTCGGCCGCCGCCGCTACATCCCCGAGCTCCAGGCGGTCAACCCGCGGGTACGTGACATGGGGCGGCGGATGGCGCTCAACGCGCCGATCCAGGGCAGCGCGGCCGACGTGTTCAAGCTCGGGATGATCCGGGTGGACGCCGCGCTCCGGGGCTCCGATCTGGAATGCCGGATGCTCCTCACGGTGCACGACGAGCTCGTGTTCGAGGTCCCGAAGGACCGGGTCGAGGAGGCGGCCGAGGTCGTCAAGAAGGAGATGGAGGCCGCCTACGACCTCGACGTGCCGCTGCGGGCGGACATCGGCTGGGGCCCGAACTGGGCCGAGGCCGTGCCCGCCGGGCACTGAAACGGGGGTGGCGTTGACGCTGTTTCCGCTGCTCACCTACCATCCCTGAGCCGCGAGGCGCACCAGCATCCCGGCGAATCCCAAGGGTCGGTCGGTGCGCGCTTCGTGTGCGGGAGGAGTTGGTTCAGATCGAGACGGCGAGCGAGATGCGGGACTTCACCCCCGACGAGCTCCGTGAGGCCATCGAGGCCTCGCTGCGGGACTTCAAGGAGGGGGACATCCTCGAGGGGACGGTCGTGAAGATCGACCG
>DATEQE010000201.1:0-5313 GCA_035272825.1 Actinomycetota bacterium | reverse complement strand
CACCAAGGAACTGTCGATCCGCCATGATGTCGACCCCGGCCAGGTCGTGAAGGTGGGCGACGAGGTCGAGGCCCTCGTGCTCCAGAAGGAGGACAAGGAGGGCCGCCTGATCCTGTCGAAGAAGCGCGCGCAGTACGAGCGTGCGTGGGGCCGGATCGAGGAGGTCATGCAGTCGGGCGGCACGATCAAGGGCCCGGTCATCGAGGTCGTCAAGGGCGGCCTGATCCTGGACATCGGGCTACGGGGGTTCCTGCCCGCGTCGCTGGTGGATCTCCGGCGGGTCCGGGACCTGCACCCCTTCGTCGGGACCGAGCTCGAGGCCAAGATCATCGAGCTCGACCGCAACCGCAATAACGTGGTGCTCTCGCGCCGCGCCTTCCTGGAGGAGTCGCAGAGCGAGGGCCGCAAGAAGTTCCTCGAGTCGCTGCAGAAAGGCGAACGCCGCAAGGGCACGGTCTCCTCGATCGTGAACTTCGGTGCATTCGTGGATCTCGGCGGCGTCGACGGGCTCGTGCACGTGTCCGAGCTCTCGTGGAAGCACGTCGACCACCCGAGCGAGGTCGTCCAGGTCGGCCAGGAGGTCGAGGTCGAGGTGCTCGACGTCGATCTCGAACGCGAGCGCGTGTCGCTCTCGCTCAAGGCGACGCAGGAGGACCCGTGGAAGGAGTTCGAGCGGAAGTACTCGGCCGGCGAGATCATCGACGGCCAGGTCACCAAGCTGGTGCCGTTCGGGGCGTTCGTCCGCGTCGCCCCGGGGATCGAGGGTCTGGTGCACATCTCCGAGATCTCCGAACAGCACATCGAGACGCCCGAGAGCGTTCTGTCGGTCGGCGACGAGGTGCGCGTCAAGGTGATCGAGGTGGACGTGCCGCGCCGGCGCATCAGCCTTTCGATGCGCCAGGTCGGCGGCGCGATGCCTCGTCCGGCGACCGAGATCGAGGAGGAGGCGGCTGATGCGGTGGCTGCGGGGGCGGGCTCGGCTTCGCCCTCTTCGGCGCCGCTCGCTGCGGCGGACTCCGAGATCGCTCCGGTCGAGGTGACACCCGACGGGGGCGCCGGGTCGGGCGCTTCCGAGCCCGCCCCCGCCGAGGTCGCCGCATCCTCCGGGTCCGCGGACGTGGCGCAGGCGGAGGCGCCGACCGGCGACTCCTCGACGGTCGAAACCCTGCCGAGCACGGACGATGCCGTCGACGAAGAGCCGGCGGCGACTGCCGCCGGAGCCACGGCAGAGCCCGCGACCGCAGAGGCCACGGAGGGGGCGGAGGAGGCGAGCGAGGAGGACATCTCGCTCGAGGCGATCCTGGAGGACCTGAAGCGGCGCGAAGGGCGCGCGGGATAACCCGGTGCTGCTGGTCGGGCTGACCGGCGGGATCGGGTCGGGCAAGTCGACCGTCGCCCGCCTGCTGGAGGATCGGGGCGCCGTCGTCTTCGACGCGGATCTGCTCGCGCGCGAGGCCGTCGAACCCGGCACCCCCGGCCATACCGCCGTGATCGAGCGGTTCGGCGCGGACGTCCTTGCGCCCGGTGGTGAGCTCGACCGCGAGGCGCTCGCGAGCATCGTGTTCGCCGACCCCTCGGCCCGACGCGATCTCGAGCAGATCGTCCACCCCGAGGTCCGGCGGCTCTTCGCCGAGGGCTCCGAGGAGTACCGGGACACCGATCGGGTCGTGGTGTTCAGCGCCCCGCTGCTCGTCGAGACCGGGATGCACACGGCGTTCGAGATCCTCGTCGTCGTCTCGGCCACCGTCGCAACGCAGATCGAGCGCCTGATGCGTCAACGCGGCATGTCCGAGGCCTCGATCCGTGCGCGCATCGACGCCCAGGCGCCGCTCGAGGACAAGGCCGCGGTGGCGGACTTCCTCGTCGATAACGAGGGCACGCTCGACGAGCTCGAGAGCCAGGTCGAGCGGCTCTGGAACGACCTGTCCGCCCGCGTGGTTGCCTGAGGGCCGGACGGGACCGCGCCCGATCCGTCGCTATCCTGGTGCCGTGACCTCCTCCGGGTTCGCGGCGGTGTTCTTCGACGCCGGCGAGACGCTCGTCCACCCGCACCCCACCTTCCCCGACCTGTTCGCCGAGATCCTGCGCCGCGAGGGTCACGACGTCTCGCCCGAGACGATCCGCGAGCGCGGGCACGTCGTGTTCGATCGGTTCCGCGCGGCGGCCGAGGCGAACGAGCTCTGGACCACCTCGCCCGAACGCTCGCGCCGGTTCTGGCACGACGTGTACGGCATCTTCCTGCGCGAGCTCGGGATCCCCGACGCCAACGGTCTGATCGACGTCGTGTACACCGAGTTCACCGACCTCGGGAACTACCGTCTGTTCGACGACGTCGCGCCCGTCCTCGACCGGCTGCGCGACGCCGGCCTGCTGCTCGGCGTGGTGTCGAACTTCGAGGAGTGGCTCGAGCGGCTCCTTGAGGATCTCGGCGTCCGTGGGTACTTCAAGGTGAGCGTCGTCTCAGGCGTGGTGGGGTTCGAGAAGCCCGACCCGCGGATCTTCCGGCTCGCGATGACCAGGGCGGGCGTGACCCCCGAGCGGTCGGTCTACGTTGGGGACAACCCGGAGTTCGACGTCGACCCGGCGCACGCGGTTGGCATGTTCCCCGTGCTGATCGATCGGCGCGAGCGCTTCGCGGACGCGCCGGGCGCGCGCATCACCGCGATGGACCAGCTGCCGGCATTGCTCGGGGTGGCGTGATGTCCGAGGAGCGTTCCTACGATGTCGAGGAGGCCAACGCGATGCTGCCCGAGCTCCGGGAGCGGCTGGCAAGGATCCGCGACGCCCGTCAGACGATCCTGCGGGAGGCCGAGGTGGTGAAGGAACGGGTCGTCGCGGACGGCGGCGGGAGCAACGCTGGGCGAGAGTACTGGGACGCGAGCGCGACGCTGCGGACCGAGCTCGAGCGCCTGGCCGCGGAGAACATCCTGCTGCGCGACCCGGAGACCGGGCTCGTGGACTTCCCCGGCCAACGCGACGGCGAGCGGATCTACCTCTGCTGGCGAGTCGGCGAGGAGGCCGTCGCCAACTGGCATCCGCTCGACACCGGCTTCTGGAGTCGGCGTCCGCTGTGAGCGCCCGCGCCCGGGTGGCGGTCATGGGTGCGACCGCCGAGGACCCGCCCCCGGGCATCGGGGCGATCGCCGATACCGTCGACCTCGCGTTCGCCGACGACGTCCCGTCGCTCGCCGGCGCGCTCGAGGGCAGGGACGTGCTGTTCGCCTGGCGTCCGCGGAGCGCTCTGCTCTCCGGGGCGTGGGGGAGCGCGGCCGACCTGCAGTGGATCCAGTCGGCGTCTGCGGGCGTCGACAACCTGCTCTTCCCCGAGCTGGCGGCGAGCCACGTCGTCCTCACGAACGCTCGCGGCGTCTACGAGGACGCAATCGCCGAGTACGTCCTCGGGTTGCTGCTCGTGTTCGCGAAGGGTCTCGGCGGGGTCCTCGAGCGGCAGGGGCGCCGCGAGTGGCGGCACAACGAGACCGAACGGCTCGAGCGCAAGCGAGTCCTCGTCGTCGGCATCGGACCGATCGGACGCGCGATCGCTCGCACGTGCGCCGCGCTCCGGATGTCCGTCCGTGGCGTCGCTCGAACGCCCCGACCCGGTGACGACGTGCTGGTCGAGATCTTCGGCGCCGAGCAGCTCGCCGACGCCGTCCGATCGGCGGACTATGTGATCGACGCGCTGCCCGCAACGGACGAGACCCATCACCTGTTCGACCACGTGGTGTTCGAGGCGATGGAGCCCTGGGCCAGGTTCGTAAACGTCGGCCGGGGGAGCACGGTCGATCAGCAGGCGCTGCTCCGAGCGCTCGAGACCGGAGCGATCGCCGGCGCCGCGCTCGACGTCTTCGAGGAGGAGCCGCTCCCCGAGGACGACCCGCTCTGGGCGGTGGCGAACGTGATCGTCTCACCGCACATGGCCGGGGACGCCGCCGGGTGGCGCGAGGGCGTGGTCGAACTCTTCGTCCGGAACCTCGAGCGCTATCTCACCGGTCGCCCCCTGCTGAACGTCGTCGACAAGGCCCGCGGCTACGTTCCGTCGTGAATGAGTAGCCTGACCGAGATGGCCGACCCCCCGATCTTCGTCTCCGAGCTTCACAAGTCCTACGGCGACGTCGAGGCCGTCGCCGGGATCGACCTGTCGGTGGACGCGGGTGAGGTCTTTGCCCTCCTCGGACCCAACGGCGCGGGCAAGACCACGACCGTCGAGATCCTCGAGGGGTACCGGCTCCGCACGTCGGGGGTGGTGTCGGTCCTTGGGCACGACCCGGCGAAGCGTGAGGCCGCGCTGAGGCGCCGGATCGGCATCGTCTTGCAGTCCACGGGGATCGACCCGTTCCTCACGGTGCGCGAGACGATCGAGATGTACGCCGGGTATTACCCGAGACGACGACCGACCGACGAGGTCATCGAGGTCGTCGGGCTGGTCGAGAAGCGAGACGTCCGTGTGAACAAGCTCTCCGGCGGCCAGCAGCGACGCCTGGACGTCGCTATCGCCTTGGCCGGCGACCCCGAGCTCCTCTTCCTGGACGAGCCCACCACGGGATTCGACCCCGGTGCCCGCCGGAACGCCTGGGAGATCGTCAAGAACCTCTCGTCCATCGGCAAGACGGTGTTCCTCACGACCCACTACATGGACGAAGCGCAGAACCTGGCCAACCGCGTCGCGGTCATCGCGCACGGGACGATCCAGGCCGAGGGTCCACCGGGGAGCCTGGCCGGACGCGATCGGATGAAGACGAGGATCCGATTCCGCCTCCCGCCCGGAGCTCCGGAACCAGAACGCGCCCCCCACCGCCTGCCGGACGGGGGGTACGAGATCCGCGCAGATCAAGAAGAGACCACCAAGCTCGTCCACGATCTGACCGCATGGGCCCTCGAGTCGGGCTTCGTCCTGGACGCGCTCGAGGTGACACCTCCGACCCTGGAGGACGTCTACCTCGAACTCACGGCCTCCGAGGATGTGACCGCGTGAGCGAGCTCGCGCTGACAGCCCGGCAGATCCGCTACACGAACAAGGCGTTCTGGCGGAACCCCGCCGCCGCCTTCTTCACGTTCGTGTTCCCCCTCATGTTCCTGGTGATCTTCGCCACGCTGCTCGGGAGCGGGACGGTCACCCTCGAGAGCGGCCGCGAGTTCAACCAGTCGACCTACTACGTCGCGAGCATGGCGGTGTTCTCGGTCATCACTGCCTGCTACACGAACCTGGCGATCGGCGTGACCTTCCAGCGAGATGCGGGGATCCTTAAGCGGACAAGGGGCACGCCGCTTCCGGGAAGCGCCTACCTGGGGGCGCGGGTGATCCACGTCATG
>DATEQE010000200.1:0-3074 GCA_035272825.1 Actinomycetota bacterium | reverse complement strand
GTCGTCACGACCCCCGTCGAGGTGGGCCGGCTGATCCCAACCGCGGCGGCCAAGTCACGGGACTCCATCTCCCCCCACACCCACAACACCCACATCGCGACGAACGACGTCCACGACAGGCGGTCGTCCGCGAGGACCTTGGCCTCCATGTGCCGTCGGATCGCGGCGGACGCGCGGAACAGGTTCGAGACGGCGGCCATCGCGCGGAAGTCGAGCGGCAGGTGGCCGAGCTCCTCTACGACCTTGCGCTCGGCGGGCAGCAGATCGCCGGCGTCCTGAGGCATCTCGGCGCATGGTAGCCCGCAACCCGCGCGCTAGCAGGAGACGACGGAGTCGGCTCCGGGCCCGCCCCGGCAGGTGTCCTCGCCCTGTTCACCGTCCAGCTCGTCGTTGCCCGAATCGCCGCTGAGCGAGTCGTCCCCCACCCCACCCTGGAGCTGGTCGTCGCCCGAGCCGGCCTGCACGAAGTCGTTCCCCTTGCCGCCCAGGATCCGATCGTTGCCCATGCCGGACTGGAGCAGGTCACCCCCGCCCCGACCCTTGATCCGCAGGCTGCCGGTGAACGAGCCGCCCGAGATCAGGTTGGCGCCCTCCCCGCCCGTCACGACCGCGATCTCGATCGAGCCGAGCGTCGTGGTCTCGTCGGCCTGCACGAGCCGCGCGCGCGAGTCGTTGATCTTCCAGTCCCCGTCGCCCGCGAGGGCGACCGTGTCGTGACCCTTGCCGCCGATCGCCTCCCCGCCATCGGGTCCGGGGGTGAGGTGATCCTGACCCTTCCCGCTCTCGAGCGAATCGACGCCGCCGCCGCCGATCAGGTCGTCGCCGAGCCCCGAACCGATCAGCGCGTCGTCACCCTGCTGCCCCGACACGGAGGTGGCCGCCAGGTGGTCGAACGGCGTCCGCGTGACTTCGCCGAGGCTCACGCGATCCGGCCCCTCGCCGGCGAACACGAGGATGCGCCGCAGGTCGGCGCACGCGGTGGGTTCGCCCGACGGATGGTCGTGGTTCACCGTGACCCGCTCGCCCTCGCATCGAACGGTGACGTCGTCCCCCTCGGTCGTGCCGTTCACTGTGAGGATGCCGTCGGCCACGTTGGAGACGATCGTCCCTGCCCTCGCGGAGGGGATCCCCATCATCGGGACGGCGATCGCCCCGGCGAGAGCCAAGACGCGTCGCATGCCACCGGACGCTAGGCTCGGCGACCGACCGGGTCAACGACTCTGGAGCGAGTGTCAGCAGGAGTCAGACTTCGGTCTCGGTGTGCTCGTGGTACTCGTACGCGCTCATCGCGCGGCCGCTCGTGCTCTTCCACTCCCGTTCGGACCCCGGGACCTTGCCGAGCGCCTTGGCCATGGCGCGGAGGTGACCCTGGACGCTGCCGCAACACGACCCGATGTAGTCGATCCCGCCGTCCTTGGCCTTGCTCGCGAACTCCGCCATCTCGTGGCGGGACAGCTGCATGGGGTCCAGCGCGTAGGGGAAATTCGGAGAGGAGGTGAAGTCCGGCTGTTCGGCGTTCGTCCGGTACGCGACCGGCTGGGCCGCGACGAACCCCCCGACGGCCGAGCGCATCTCGAGCGCGATCGGCAGTTGCTGCTCGGGACCGTTCAGGCAGTTCACGCCGACGATGTCTGCGCCCGCGTCGCTGAGCTTGCGAGCGCAGTCCGCGGGCGTCTCACCCTCGTACGAACGCGCGACCGGCTGCTCGAACGACATCGTCACCATCACGGGCAGGCCGGTTGCCCTCGCGCGCTCGACGAACAGCAGCGCCTCGCCGAGGTAGGAGAACGTCTCGCCGATCCAGAAGTCCGGCGGCCCGGCGTCGGTCTGATCGCGGAGCTGGCGATCGAAGAGCTCGCGCACGTGGTCGGCGCTCGAGGCGTCCTCCGGCAGGTACGCCCAGGTGAGCGAGAGGTTCCCGGCGACGAGCGCGTCGCCCTCGGAGGCGACCTCGCGCGCGACCTTGACCGCCGTGCGGTTGATCTCGTCGACCTTGCCGGCCAGGCCGACCGTCGCGAGCTTGTCGTCGCTCGCGTAGAAGGTCATGGTCTGCAGCGCCTCGGCCCCCGCGCGCAGGAACTCGCGGTGGAGCTGCGCCAGCGCGTCGGGATGCTCGATCACGACCTCGGGTGTGAACGGGCCCGCCTGGACGTAGCCGCGCTTCTCGAGCTCGAGCAGGTAGCCGCCGTCGCCGAGGACCGGGCCGTCGCCGAGCCGTTCGAGGATGCCTCGCGCCATGGATGGTGCCTCCTTCATCGTTGCGAACCACCTAGCGTAGAGCCCTCGCGTTCGCGCGCGCCTCGGTTCGCAGTACCCAGGGTCATCACGCGGTCGGCGAGCTCGAGGGCGGCCGGGCGATGCGAGATCACCACGAGGGTCTTGTCCCGCACGAACTCGCGGATGTGGTCGACGACCTCGGCCTCGGTCTCGGCGTCGAGGTTGGCCGTCGCCTCGTCCAGGATCAGGATCGGCGCGTCCTTGAGGAACACTCGGGCGATCGCGACGCGTTGGCGCTCCCCGCCGCTCAACTTCATCCCGTTGTCGCCGACCAGCGTGTCGAGTCCCTGCTGCAGCGAACCGAGGAACGCGCCGAGCCCGGCGCGCTCGCACGCGTCGAGGATCCTCGCGTCGTCGGCGTCCCCGTCGGCCAGGAGCAGGTTGTCGCGGATCGTCCCGTTGAACAGGTAGACCTGCTGCGGCACGACCCCGATCAGCCCGCGGACGTCGTCCGTTCGGAAGCTCCGGACGTCGACGCCGCCGAGCAGCACCTCTCCCGATGACGCGTTCCAGAACCTCAGGAGCAGACCGACGATCGTGGTCTTCCCCGCTCCGCTCGGACCGGTGAGGCCGAGACGCTCGCCCGGCGCCAGGCTAAGGCTCACGTCGTCCAGAACATCCGGCGATCGCGCGTCGTAGCGGAACCGGACGTGCCGGAGCTCGATGCTCGGATGCGTGGGAGGCGTGCGCGGTTCGGACGGTTCGGGGACCGGCGCCGGGGCGTCCACGATCTCGAACGTCCTGACCGCGGCCGCGCGGCTGAGCTCGATCTCGCGGAACGCGTCGCCGAGCGGCTG
>DATEQE010000199.1:0-2167 GCA_035272825.1 Actinomycetota bacterium | reverse complement strand
TGAGCTTGTGCACCAGGCGGTCGGCGCCGCGCTTGGTCCGCACGAAGACGAGCGTCAGCTCGCCGTCGTGTTCCAGGAGCTCGATCAGCGCCTCGACCTTGCCGCGCGACTCGACCTGCACGAAGCGATGGTCGAGCCCGTCGACGGTGTCGTGCGCCGATTCCACCTCGTGTAGGACCGCGTCCTTCGTGTACGCGCGCGCGAGATGTCCGACCGCCCCGTCGAGCGTGGCGGAGAAGAACATCGTCTGTCGGTCCTTGGGGATGCGCCGGACGAGGCGGTCGACCTGCGGCTGGAAACCCATGTCGAGCATCCGGTCGGCCTCGTCCAGGACGAGGATCCGGACGCGGTCGAGACGGACGCTACCGCGCTCGGCGAGATCCTGCAGGCGGCCGGGGGTGGCGATCAGAACGTGCGCCTTGGCGTTGCCGCGAGCCTGCTGCTGCATGCTGACCCCGCCGTAGGCGACGCCGACGCGCAGACCCGCGGCCCTCGCGATCTCGGCGAAATCGTCGGCCACCTGCTGCGCGAGCTCGCGCGTCGGCACCAGGACGAGCGCGGTCGGCGTGGGGTCGTTCGGTCGGACGCGCTCGACGATCGGTATCGCGAACGCGAGCGTCTTGCCGGAGCCGGTCGCCGAACGGGCGAGCACGTCTCGTCCGGCGATCGCGTCCCGGAGCACGAGCGACTGGATCGCGAACGGATCGGATACCCCTCGCCTCCCGAGGGCATCGATCACGCGCCCGGACACGCCCAGGTCGGTGAACGTGGTGGTCATGTTCTCTCCTTCTTCCGGCGCGTCGAGCGCGCCGCATCTCGGCCGGCTACGCCTGCGTGGGTGAACCGAGCGGGCGCGGCCAGGTGGATCGTGGGGAGGTTTGGCCTTGCCCCGAGACCCCGGCCAGATGATCCGGAAGGAGGAACGAGGAGCGAAACCTCACGGACGGCGATGCCGTCCTCGCCGACCACGATACCAGCTACCGGTCAGGAGGGAAGCAGGAGCAGCAGGATCATCGCGTAGTGGCACGCCGCCGCGGCCACCATGAACGAGTGCCACACCTCGTGGTAGCCGAAGATCGACGGCGAAGGATCGGGCCGCCGGGTCGCGAACACGATCGCCCCGGCCGTGTAGAGCAGGCCTCCGGCCAGCAGGAGGACGAGCTCTGCGACCGTCATCTCGCGCGCGAGCTGCGGGAGGGCCACGATGGCCAGCCAGCCGAGCACGATGTAAAGCGCGGCGCTCACCTCGGAGAGTCCGTCGGGGCGAGCCATCTTCAAGGTCACCCCGACCACCGCTCCCGCCCAGATCACGGACAGGAGCACGACCTCCCAGGGCCCGCCGAGCACGAGCGCCGCGACCGGCGTGTAGCTCGCCGCGATCAGCACGTAGATCATCGAGTGGTCGAGCCGCTTCAACCACCGCCTCGCGCGTTCGGTCCACTGGCCCCGGTGATAGACGGCGCTCGAGCCGAACACGGCCGCGAGGCTCACGGCGTACACGCTCGCGACCGCGATCGCGGCGGGGCCGTTCGCGAGCAGGATCAGCACCACGCCCGCGGGCAGCGACACGAAGAACGCGACCTGGTGGATCCGCCCTCGGAAGCGCGGCTTGGGGGGTGCGATGACGGCGACCAAGACCCCTCATCATACCCGGGCGGCTTGGGCTACCCTTCGTCGATGGAAAGGGATCTCGTCCGCCGGATCGCCGTCGCTCGCGGCGACGAGTCCGCGGACCTGGTGCTTTCCGGCGGTCGGGTGCTGTCCGTGTTCACGGGCGAGTTCCTCGAGGCCGACGTCGCGATCGTCGGCCAACACGTGGCCGGCGTCGGACCGGGCTACGAGGGGACCGAACGGCTCGACGTCTCGGGCCTGATCCTGCTGCCCGGCTTCATCGACGGACACATGCACCTGGAGACGACCAAGCTCCGGCTCGACCAGTTCGCGCGGGCGGCGCTTCCGTGGGGGACCACGACCGTCGTCCTCGACCCGCACGAGATCGCCAACGTGTTCGGGATCGAGGGCGTCCGCGCGCTCCTGCACGACGCCGACGAGGTCCCACTCGACGCCTACGTGATGGTCTCCTCGTGCGTTCCCGCCTCGCCGTTCGAGTCCTCGGGAGCGACACTCACACCCGAGGACGTCGCCGAGCTGCTGCGGACCGAGCCCC
>DATEQE010000198.1:0-9413 GCA_035272825.1 Actinomycetota bacterium | reverse complement strand
AGCTCCATGTCGGCCACCTCGCCTGTCGACGATTGCATGGGGAGGTAAGCATCCTCGTGTCCGTCGACGAACAAGAGACCGATTCGGTCCCGGACCGAGGAGGCGGCAAGGCACCCCAGCAGCAGGGGGCAATCGCCACCGATGACCAGCGGGAGGTGCCCGTGATCGAGGATCGGCGTGACCGCATCTCGAACGCGGGCGACGAGCGCATCGAGGCCGTCCGGATCGATGACGTGGGACCGCGAGTCACGCGTCGGTGACGGGTCGGGCAACGTGACGTCCCCGTAGTCGTGGACCTCCGTGTGCCGATGGAGGGCATCGACCAGACCCTCCTCCCGCAACACGAGTGGGCCCCGAGCGACTCCGTCGATCTTGCCCGCCGAGTTCGTCGGCACACCGAGGAGCCCGATCGTGCGCATCCCGACCGAAACTACCGGTTCAAGCACCTCCTCGACGTCGAGACCGCTTCGGGATGCGGCGGCCGCGCTGATGGCGACGGTGTTTGACGCCCTTGACTCTTCCGTGGGACGCCTCGACTCTGCGTGTTCGGCGCGGGGCCTCGCGAGAGGAGTACGTATCGCGGGCAGCAAGGCGCGTGTCCCACCGCGGTGGTTCGTCGTGACCGCCTGGCACGTGCACCGGTGGATCGTCCGGGCCAGTGGGCGGCGCAGCCGTTCACACCCTTCATCGAGACGTTGCGCGGTCTCTTGATGGGAACCGCGATCGGCAAGAGCGCCCTGCTCTCGGTCGTGTGGTGCGTGCTCATCGCCTTCGTCGGCTTCCGGTGGGGGCTGAAGCTCTACGACCGAGACCTCTCACACGCGTAAGGGACGAGGAGTTCGTGGTCGCCTCCCCGAAGACCCGCTCAACCGTGATGAGCTCGCCCGCGTCGGGCCCGCCACCAGAGGTACCAGACGACACCTCCGAGCGTCGCGAGGAAGAGGACCAACACCCAGGTCGAGCTCTCCGTGGTGCTCGATGCCGCGGCCTGCACAACGTCCGCGGACGCGTCACCTTCGGCCGAACCTGTCGCCCCTGTAGCCCCGGTCGGCCCGACGACCACGCTCGTCACGCCGGTGGCTCCCCCGGTCGGTCCCGTGGCGGTCTCGCCTTCGGGGCCGGTGGCCGGCCCGGGCTCGGGGGTCTCGGTCGGTGACGGCTGCTCGCTGGGCGGCGGTTGCTCGCCGAGTCGCTCGAGGATGCCGATGATCGCCAGGATCAACGTGCCCTGCCCGGGGGCCGGGCCCTGGGTTGGTTCGGCGGGCGACTGGGTCGGTGGCTCCGTGGGCTCCTGGGTGGGAGTCTCGACCGGACCGGTTGGCCCCGTCGGTTCGGTCGACTCCTCGGGCGTGCCACCGGTCGGCCCGGTGGGTTCGCCCGGCCCGACACCGGTCGGCCCGGTCGGTTCGCCGGGCTCGCCGCCGGTCGGGCCTTCGGTCAGGCTCGGGTTCGGGAGGGCACTCGGCAGTCCGCTGACGCCGCTCGGCAGCGCCTCGCGGATCTTGTCTCGTGATTCCTCGGTGCACGCGGTCGCAAGCAGTCCCAGCATCACGAAGAGCATCACGATGTTGCGGAGACCGTTCCTCACGTGCTCCTCCGTTCCTGCTTCCACCGATGAACGTATCCCAGCGGCTGATAGTTGAGGATGCGCTCGCGCGGGATCCGGGCGAGCGCGGCGATCGCCATCCCGAACGGGAGGAGCTCGAGCTCCCGCGCCGCGTGCGCGTCGCTCCCGATCGTGAACCACTCGACGCCCTCCTCGCGCGCGAGGGTCGCGAGCTCGACACTCAGGTCCTGGCGCCACACCGTCGCGTCGAGCTCCAGCGCCTTCCCCGACCTCGCGGCCTCGGCGAAGACGCGGCGCCAGTCGGCAACCAGGCCGACCCGCCGGCCGTACATCCGGGCCTTCGGGTGGGCGAGCACGTCCAGCCGCGGCTGCCTGAGGGCGGCGAGGTAGCGCTCGGTCTGGTCATCCTTCGACCGCAACTCGGAGTGGAACGCGCCGAGCACCAGATCGAGGCTCGCGAGCGAGTCGTCGTCCATGTCGAGCGTGCCGTCGGGGAACACATCGACCTCCATCGAGCGAAGCACGCGGAACGCGTCGCCCTCCTCCTCGAACCCGCGGTTCATCGCGTCGATCACGCGAGCCTGCTCCGCGAGCTCGGCGGGGCTCATGCCGTTCGCGATCGTGAGCGCCTGCGAGTGATCGGTGACGGCCACGAACGGCCGCCCCAGGGACCTCGCGGCCCCGACCATGTCCTCGAGGGGCAAGGTGCCGTCGCTCCACGTGGTGTGCATCTGGAGGTCGGCGCACGGGGTCGACTCCCACGCGGGATCGGCGTCGAGCGTTCGGCGGACCTCCGCGTACGTGAGGAACCCGCGTCGCGTCTCATCGTCCGGGATCGCAGGAGGGGCCTCGAGCCAGGCCTCGATCCGCTCGGCGACCCACGGCCCGATGGCACGCAGCTCCGTGAGCGGGCGGCCAGAGCCTGCGAGCTCGCCCGCCTCCTCCGGCCAGAACCGTGACGCCGTCGACGCTCGCTCGAGCGCCCTGCGGCGGTGGTCGGACTCCTCGCGGGCCGCACTCCAGAGCAGCTCGCCGAGATCGCCGTTCGTCAGCGACGTGGCCCGTGCGTTCGGATCGGACCTGCGGGCTCCGGTCTCGTCTCGGCTCAGGAGTTCTCCCTCGATCGGACGACGTTGCCTCGCCGCATCAGCCTACATACGCAGCGGCTCGCTCAGTGAGCGAACGCTCGCGATCGAGGACTCGCCCAACGGGATCCGTGCCGCGAAGGCGGCCGGCATCCCATTCCTCTGCGTCCCGAACGCGGCGACCGCCGGGCTCGACCTCTCGGAGCCCGACCTCGTGGTCATAAGCTGCGAGGGACTGTCCGTCGAGCTGAGAAGGAGGTAGACGTGAAGGTGCTCAAGATCGGTTTCGTCGGAACCCGAACGGAGCGGCCCGCGGCCATGGTCGACTTCTTCGAGCGCGCGCTCGCGCTTCGGCCCATGCACGGCGGTGACGACATGTGGGCCTTCCGATTGCCGGACGGCAGCATCGCCGAGGTGTTCGGACCCTCGCAGAACGACCACTTCACGACCGGACCGGTCGTCGAGTTCCTGGTCGAGGATGTGGCGGCCGCGACCGAGGAACTCCGTGCGGCCGGCGTCCCGATCCTGCTCGGCCCCGTTCGCTCGGACGAGGCGGGTCTCACCTGGACGCACGTCCGGGCGCCGGACGGCAACGTCTACGGCGTGATCGAGATGGACGCGGCCTCGGACTAGGCTTCGGCGGGATCACGGTCGCGCCCGTCTTCTCCTATGGGTCGCCGAACACGCGCTTCGATCTCAGCAGTCGGGCACGGAGCGCCTCAGCGGGTTCGGAGGGCCGACTCGTCCGGCCCTCCGAACCGACCCGTCCCTCGTGGTGCCTTCCCCCGTCCCGAGGTGTTGCGAGTAGCTTCGAGGGGATCTACCGGTTCCGACGAGCCCGCTCATCGGCGATCGTCCGCTCGAGCCGATCTAGGAACGGGACCTGTGCCGCCTTGATCTTCTGGCGGGCATCGTCCACGCCGAACCACGCGACGCGATCGATCTCGGGGAACTGCCGGATGCGTCCGGATCGGGGAGGCCACTCCATCTCGAAGGAGTTGCTCACGGCGGTCTCGGTGTCGAGATCACCCTCCACCGACCAAGCCAGGACCCGCTTGCCGGACTTCTGGCGGATCTCGCCGAGCTCGATCGTCGGACCTTCCGGCGGCCGATGTCCCGTCTCCTCCTCGAACTCGCGCCGGGCGACGGCCAGCAGGTCCTCGCCGGGGTCCACCTCGCCCTTGAGCACGGTCCAGTGATCCGCGTCCTTCCCGGCGAAGTACGGCCCTCCGGGGTGGCCGAGCAGCACCTCCAGCCGACCCTCGGGCATGCGCCACAAGAGGATGCCCGCACTCGTGCGGCCGGACTTGTCGACCTTCGGCTTTCGGACGTGCGCCATCGAGTTCGCCGAACCCGATACGCGCTCAGGCCTTCGAACGAGCCTTGACGATCGCCCGGATCGCGAGGAGGGCAACGATGGCGACGACCTGGGCTCCGAGGATGACCTTGTTGAGATCGACGGCGGGCCGCCATGTCACCTCGTCGCCCTTGATGAGGAACGCCCCGACCGGACGGGCGTTCAGGCCGAAACCGCTGCCCGAGCCCTTGCCCTGGCCCTCGGGACCCTCCCCGCCTCCTCCACCGGCGCCGCCCTGGACCCTGGCGGCGGGGATCACGGTCACGCCGTTCTTCTCATAGGGTTCGCCGAACACGCGCTTGACGGTGAGCGTGTCCCGGGCCTGCGCGATGACGTCGTTGACGTCCATCACGGCCTCCTTCCCGCGTCCTGCGTACATCCATCTTGCACCTCGCGATGGGTTCACGCAGACGATCCACGACCTCGGCGCCTACCCGGGGATGAGCAAGGACGGCGAGGAGGCGTAACGTGGTCGCCCGCCTGAAGCCCCTCGCGAGCCCTCGCGGATGTCCCGACCCCGCGTCATCGGGCGCTATCGTGCTCCACATGGAGACATGGGACGCGATCCGGGCTCGCCGCAACGTTCGCAGGTATGAGGATCGGGCGATCCCCAAGGACGACCTCGACCGGATCCTCGAGGCGGCGCGACGGACACCCTCGTCAATGAATCAACAGGCGTGGGACTTCGTCGTGGTGAAGGACAGGGATCGACTACAGGAGCTGGCGAAGGCGTGGCGCTACGCGGCCCACGTCGCCGGCTCCGCGGCGACCATCGCGCTCGTCGTTCCCACCTCTGAGGACCGGGACGAGCGCGACACGTTCCAGTACGACATCGGGCAGGTCACCATGTCGATCATGCTGGCGGCTGCGGATCGGGGGATCGGGAGCGGCCACGCCTCGGTCGGCGACCAGGCCCTCGTCCGCAGCATCCTCGGCCTGCCCGACGATCGGGAGTGCGCCATCCTTGTCGCGCTCGGCTATCCGGCCGACCGTCGGCTCGAGCCGATCGCGCATCCGAACCGACGGGTCCTCGACGACGTCGTCCACCGCGAGCGTTGGTAGCCCGGCGGGCGCGTCCCTCCGTGTCCGCGGTCAGGCTTCGGGCGTGCCCAGCGTCGCGCGCAGTTCACCGAGCATCCGCTGCTCGCCCTGACTGACCAGCTCGGCGCCGAACCCCATGAAGCCGCCCTCCTTCGCCGCGTCGGCCGCGGCCTGGGCGACGGCCAAGAGCCATCGGCGGAAGGCGTCCGCTTCCTCGGGTGTGGCCTTGGCCGTCAGGATCTCGTTCACGGCCTTGAGCTCGTCGAGGACCATCTTCCCGGCGAGCGCGGCGCTGTCCGGCTTGAAGCCCGACAGCGGGTTCTGCTTCTGGTTCATCATCGAGGCGATCTCCTGGGAGACCGCGACGAGCAGCTCCTCTTGGCTCGGCGGCGTCGTCGCGGCCCTCAGGGTCGCCATCGTCTCCTTCGCCATCTCGATCGGTCCGCCCGGATCCGCCATCGAGATGGCGAGCCCGCCCACGAACGGCGCGCGTCGCAGCCGTACCCATTCTTCGTCCGTGAAGTCGGCCTTCGAGGTCATCCGAGTCCTCCCTCCCCCTCGACCTCAGCTCGGCTGAGCCGCGGCCGCTCGATCGCGGCCGAAGGGGTCACCGGTGATCGACTCGGTGTGCAGCGCAGACAGCCAGCGGCCGCCACGCCGGACTCATGCGGAGGTGTCGGCGGCATCGATCGACACCGGCTCACCGTCCACGGTGAGATCCCGTGTACCTTGTACGCCAGGATCGCGGTGTCGGCGTCGAGCTGACGAAGGTGGACGTCGTCGCCGATCGAGTGGTCCTCGATCCTCCACGAGGCATCCTCCATCTTGCCGACGAGGGTCCGCCGGTCGATCTCCACCACCCCCTGGGCACCGGCGATGAGGCATGCCTCGTCGGTGAGCTCCGCCGCCGCCGCGCCATCCTTGCCCTTCTGCGCCTGCCGGTGCCGCTTCTCCAGCGCCAGCAGTTCCTGCTCCAGAGCCTGATCCGCCATGTCCGCCTCCTCACTCTCGACACGGATCCCGTCCGATGATGGGTACCCTCATCGAGGCGCCTGCGAACCAGTGCCGGGTTTCGAACCTCGGTAGACTCGGTCGTCGGACGAGCCGGCCGGGCAGGGGCTCACGCCAGAGGCGGACGAGGAGGGAGGAACCATGGACCCACGCATCCCTGAGGAGCCGGGCAGCCCGAGCCTGCTGCGCCCACGCCGGATCGGGGAGATCCTCGGCGATGCGCTGAAGCTCTACGCGCGCCATTGGCAGAACCTGATCGTGATCGTCGCGGTGATCGTGATCCCGCTCTCGATCGCCCAGGTGCTGATCGGTGAGCTGTGGATCCGCGGGGGCCTTACGCAGGAGAAGCTTCGAAATGGCGTCGAGGTCTCGACCGGGACCGTGGTCGGCGGTGTGCTCGCCGGGCTCGTGCTCGCGTTCGTCTCGATCTTGATGTGGACGATCCTGACCGGCGCGATCACGAGGGCGGCGGCCGGCACCTTCCTGCGCCGAGACCTGGACATCGGCGAGAGCTACCGGTACGGGCTCGCGCGGTTCTGGTCGATCGTGCTGGTGGGCGTCCTGTCGGCCCTGGCGATCGCCGTCGGCTTCCTCCTGTTGATCATCCCGGGGTTCATCGTGCTCACGTTCCTCGCGTGCGCGATCCCGGTGCTCGTGATCGAGGACCGACGCGGAGTCGAGGCGCTCCGCCGCTCCTGGGATCTCGTTCGCGGGCACGGCTGGCACGTGTTCGGGACGATCATCGTCGCCGCCTTGCTGACCGGTTTGGTGAGCAGCGTGCTGACGGCGCCGTTCGGCGACAACTACGCGGCCCGGAGCATCGTCGCCGCGATCGCCTCGGCGATCACGATGCCCTACATGGCCCTGGTCGGGGTGTTCATCTACCTCGACCTGCGCGTCCGCAAGGAGCGGTACTCCGCGGCCGACCTCGAGCGCGACCTGGCTTCGCGCCCCGGCTGAGCCTGCCGAGATGGAGCTGGATGCCGGCGATCTGTCGCTAGACGAGGTGGGCCCGTAGCAGCTGCACGGTTCCGGATACGCCCTTGAGCTCCACCGGGCCGATGTCGCCGAACGCGATCCCCTTCTCCTTCGAAGCGAAGGCTACCGCGTCGCTGACCAGCACCTCTCCGGGCCGCGCGTAGTCGGCGATGCGGGCGGTGAGGTTGACGGTCTGGCCGAAGTAATCGCCCTGCTGGTACAGGACCGGCCCCGCGTGCAGACCGACGTGGGCCGGTGGCAATCCTGCCGCCTGCAGCCCGTCAACCATCTCGAGAGCGGCACGGACACCGGGGCCGGGATCGCGGAAGTAGAACATCACGCCGTCGCCCAGCCACTTGATGGGTTTCCCGCCGTATTGCACGGAGCTGCGCTGCACCAGCCGCGCGACGCTCGCGGCCAGATCGGCGGCCACATCGTCGCCGCGCTCCTCGGTCAGCCGCGTGTAGCCGGTGATGTCGAGGAAGCAGATCGCCGGGAGTCGTTCGAGGCGGCTGTGGATCCCCGCCTTCTCCATCATCGTCTCGAATGCCTCGATGATGTTGGCGGTCCACGCACGCGCCTGCTGGGCGTGGTACATGGCGAGCACGGCTCGCTCGGAGAGCGGGGATATCCGATCGGAGAGGTCGGCGTTCCCGATCTCCTCCGGGCCCTTGCCCGCGGCCGTCGCACGCTCGATCACCTCGGAGTTCCACCAGGCGGCCTCCTGGTCGGCGATCCGGCGGGTGCTGTCGCCCTGGACGCGGACCAGGCGCTCGATCGCAGCCGGCCGGAATCCCTCGGAGATCTGGAGCTCGATGAACGGCACGATCGCCATCTCGTCCTCGCGGAGTCGGTCATCGGGCGACGGTTGCGCCATGCCGATCGCCTCGCGGATCACCGTCAGCAGCTCGAGCGGGATCCCGGTCCGGTCGCTGACCTGCCGGAACG
The DNA here is from genome assembly GCA_035272825.1 of Actinomycetota bacterium. Taxonomy (GTDB): domain Bacteria; phylum Actinomycetota; class UBA4738; order UBA4738; family HRBIN12; genus DASSJM01. The sequence goes on along the minus strand of DATEQE010000198.1, from coordinate 1,426 downwards.
TCTCGCCGGTAAGGGTCGCGAACCGCTCGTACGCGGCCGCGTCGAGGAAGGCGAGCGACAGGGCGCCGCGCTGGATGGCGGCAGCCACACCCTCGAGCGGGATCCCGGCATCTTCCAGCGACTTGGCCATCAGCACGCGGCGCCACATCCCCCGGTGAGAAGCGATCGCGCTCCTCGGGGGCGAGGATGCCGAGATCCACCAGTCGAACGAGGTAGGAAGGCTCGACCCCGGCTCGCTCGGCGGCGTCGTCGCGTGGGTACCAGGTCACGTGCCTAACCTACCGCGGCTCGATGCCGATCCACCGACACCGTCGAGGCTGTATCAGAGAGCCGGATTGTTTGGTTGGTTCGATCTCAGCCGGTGGGAGGTAGCGCCCTCGGACGCACGACCAGGTTGACGACGCTGCCCGCGATCGCGCCAAGGGCGGCGCCCCCGATGACGTCGAGCGGGAGGTGGGCGCCGACGTAGATCCGGCCGAAGAGCACGATCGCCCCGAGCGCGAGCGCCGCGATCACCCACCGCACCGAGAGGTGGGCCGCCACGACGACGGTGAGGGCGGCCGCGACGGCGGCGTGTCCCGAGGGGTAGCCCAGGCTGTCCGCCCCGAACAGCTCCCGTTCTTCCACGGCCGTGAGGAGAGCGGCGGGGCGGCCGCGTTCCACGATGTCCTTGACCACAAGGGCCACCAGGTACACGCCGACCCCGGCGAGCGCGATGGCGAGGGCCAGGCGGAACCGACGGAACAGGAGCGCGACCACCGCGAGGGCCGGGATCGTGATGAACGTGCCGTACTGCATGAACGGCCACACCACGGTGTGCAGACCCCCGGGGAGCTCGTTCACCGCGCGGAAGATCCTGACCTCGAGCGCGGCGAGCTCGTGCCGGGCCACCAGCATGGTCGTCGCGAGGACCACGATCGCCACGCACAGGACGATGAGGTTCCATCTCAGGTAGGCGGTGGCCGGTCGCCGCGTCGGTTCGGCACACTGCACCGGTTCCTCGCTCACGGCTTGATCCCCCCACTCCGGGTTCCGAGGACCGAGTATGCGCCGGAGGGTCTTTCGAGGGCCAACCGGGAGCGGCCCAGTTCGGCGAACGGCGGTGCCTACTCGCCGCCCTTCTGGATGTACGCCTTGACGAACTCCTCCGCGTTCTCTTCGAGGACAGCATCGACCTCATCGAGCAGCTCGTCCAGCTCGCGCTCGAGGTCCGCGGCGTCGACGCCGTGCTCAAGCGACCGGTCCTCGCCGGCCTCGGCCCTTGGGCGGTGGTGGCTCTTCGGCTGTTCGCGCACCCGTTCCATGTGCTCCGTCCTCTCCCTCACAACATCGGTTGGGAGAGGCGCCGACTTCATGGCACGGGGTGACCAGATTCCGCTCCCACCTCGCCCGGCGGGCACGAGACATCCCCGGACGAAGGACCTAG
>DATEQE010000197.1:0-2444 GCA_035272825.1 Actinomycetota bacterium | reverse complement strand
GCCCGTGTCCCAGGTCGTCCCGTCGTCGCGCATCCGGCGGATGAACGCATAGACGCCGCCGCCGAGCGCGAGCAGCAAGAGCATCCATCGGCCCTTGTGCGAGTGCTCCTTCTCGTCCTCGTGCTCCATGCGCTCCTCGAGCAGGTCGAGGATCCGGTGATGCTCGGTCCTGGACTCCTCCACTTCGTCGCGCAGCAGCTGGTTCTCGAGCCGGAGTCGCTCGGCCTCCTGGCTGGAGCGGTCCAGGCGCTTCTCGAGCATCCGATCCTTCATGCGATGGCCGGCGGCCTCGGCCTTGAAGCGTGCCGCGGAGCCGTACCCCCTCATCGTCCCGGTCATGCCCATCGTGCGTGTCTCCTCGCGTGGGGACACCGGGTCGATACCCCATCCGGGCCGAGCACGAACCTGCCCTCAGCCTGCCGGCGCGATGTTCTGGTTCGAGCGGAACAGGTTGGTCGGGTCCCAGCGTGCCTTGAGCTCCGCCAGCCGTGCGTACTTCTCGGCCCCGTACGCCGCCCGGACGCGGTCGGCACCCTCGTCGCCCAGGAAGTTCAGGTAGACGCCGCGCGCCACCGGCTCGAGCTCCCCGAACAGCGACCGGGTCCAGGCCACGTGGTTGGGGGCGTCCTCGGCCTCCTCCGGGAGCCACACGCCGTTGATGTTCACGTCGAACGCCGGCGATCGCCCGGCGTACGCGGTGTCCATCTCGCCAATCCGCGACATCGCCCCGCCGAGCTGGAACGCGACCGCGTACGAGCGCGGCGAGGTGATCCGCGCGACGTGGTCGACGATCGCGGCGACCGCTGGCTCGGTCAGCTCGTCGAGCTCGACGGACTTCCAGTAGTAGTGCCACCCCGGCGTGACCGCGCCGTCGAACATCGCCTGGTGCTCGAGCCACGGCTTGGGCTCGCAGAGATCGAGGATCGGGCCGAGGGCCCTGATCGGCTGGACGACCGCGTCCCCGGCTTCGACCGGTCCGCACCAGCAGCAGACGACCATCCACATCGGGACGCCGTGGAGCGGCTCGGGGATCCACGGCGCCGCCGGCGCTCGGCGGACGTTCAGCACCGTCGTGAGCTCCTCGGGCGCCTCCGCCGCCCACCCGCGATACGTCTGCATGACCTCGGGACCGCGCTCGAGCGGGAAGAGCATCGGTCCAGCGAGCACCGCCGGCCCGATCGGGTGCGCTCGGAAGCGGAACGACGTGACCACGCCGAAGTTGCCGCCGCCGCCCCGGAGGCCCCAGAACAGGTCCGGGTGGTCGTCCGCGCTCGCGGCGACCAGCTGCCCGTCGGCCGTGACGACGTCCGCCCCCACGAGGTTGTCGACGCTCAGGCCGTGTTTGCGGGTCAGCCACCCGATCCCGCCGCCGAGGGTGAGACCGGCGACGCCCGTGTGCGTCACGATCCCGGCCGGGACCGCGAGCCCGAACGCCTGCGTGGCGCGATCGAGCTCGCCGAGGGTGACGCCGGCCTCGACCTCCGCGAGGCCGTTCTCCTCGTCGACGCGGATACCCTTCAAACCGGACAGGTCGACGACCAGGCCGTCGTCGCAGAGTGCGAGGCCACCCACGCCGTGGCCGCCGCTCCGCACCGACATCCGCAGGTCGTGCTCGCGCGCGAACCTCACCGCGTTCTCGACGTCCGACGCGGCCGAGCACCGCGCCACCAGCCCGGGGCGACGGTCGATCGCGCCGTTCCAGATCGTGCGCGCCTCGTCGTATCCCTCGTCGCCGGGTCCGACCAGCCGGCCGCGGAAGCGCTCGCCAAACGCTCGAAGCGCCGGTGCCGGCACCGAGCTCACGGGCGCGTCGTGGGACACCATCGCTCGAGCATGGTCCGCCACGGAGCCCGTCACGTCGAATCTGGTCAGAGGGTCGGCTTGGTGACCATCAGGAACACGATGGCGACCACGTCGACCGCGAGCACGATCCCCACCGTCGTTCCGCGTTTCGCGAGCGCCCGGAACTCGGGCGAGCCGGCACCGGATGACTCGAGCGTCGAGATCTGGGCGCGTAGGGTCGGGGTGTAGACGAACAGGCCGAGCCCCACGGCGACGACGTACAGCACGAGCGCCGTCAGCAGCCAGAATTGCGTCAGCTCAAGGTCGCCGACCCACATCCATCAGCAGACCCGTCACGAGCAGCAGGGCGTACGCGGGGTTCGCGATCCGATCGTCCAGGAACTTCACGCCGCGCAGGGCGAACGCGTCGTGCTCGGGTTCCGTCGCGGCTCGGGCCAGCCAGACCGCGTAGGACGCGTTGAACCCCACGGCGACGATCGCCAGCAGCACGTGGAAGAACTTGAGGATGTCGTACGTCTGGATCGCGACCATCGACACCCCTCCGTCTCGCGGTCCCGCCATCGTCCGGCTCCGCCGATCCGCCCGCAACCGACGTGCGAGACTCCCCGCGTGGACGAGGACCTCCCGGTCGGCGAACCCGT
>DATEQE010000196.1:0-4746 GCA_035272825.1 Actinomycetota bacterium | reverse complement strand
TTCGAAGACCCGCCCGGCATGGAACCCGAGTGGGTGATCCGCCTCAGCTCGGGGTCCCTCTCACTCCGGTCACCTCCTTCGGCCCATCTGTCATGACCGAATCGCTGATCGACCCTCACTTCCCGAGCCTAGGCACACGTCTTCGGCTCGGGCAAGGTCGCTTTCCGGGCATCCCCTGCGAGATCGACAAGACGGTCCGAACGGCCGACCCGGGTCTCCGAGCGACCTTCGCCCGACAAGAACGTCGAATCGGTCGCCCTGGTGATTGTCCGGTGTCCGCGCGACCGCGTACTGTTCGCCCACGCGGTTCGCCGCCACTCCCCGGAACGGAACTCCCTCTCGTTCGTCGGCCCTTCCCCCTGGACGTGGAGCGGAGATGGAGGAGGTCGCGCGGATCGTGCTCGCGCTGGAGAGCCCCGACGTCGCCGAGGAGGTCATGCACTTCCTCGATCGCACCGGACGCGCTCGCGTCGTCGGGACGGCGGTCGACGCTTCGCAGCTCGCGGCGGCCGTTCGACAGCTCGAGCCCGATGCCGTGGTCGCCGCTCCTTCGCTGGTTCCATCGCGAGGGACCTTGAACGGGAGCGCACTGCTCGCCGTGGACACGAGTCAGTCGGTGGGTGCACTCCGCCGCGCGATCCGAGCCGGTGCGACCGGCTTCTACCTCTGGCCGGCCGAACGCGAGGAGCTCGGCATCGCCGCGGCTCGCGTCGCTCCGAAGCCGGACGAGACGGTCAGCGGGCAAGCACCCGTGATCGCGGTCTACGCGCCGCGCGGTGGGAGCGGCGCGACGTTCGTCGCGACGCACCTTGCGTCCGCGTTCGCCAAGCGTGATCGTCGATGCATCCTGATCGATCTCGACGTGCTCTTCGCCGACGCCTCGGCCGTGATCGGCGTTCCGGCCGACGAGGAGCTCAGGACCATCGCCGACCTGGTGGCGCTCGGCGACGAGGTGGCATCGCAGCACGTCGAGGAGCTCGTCTGGCGCCACCCATCAGGGTTCGGGGCGCTCCTCGCACCCGGTGACCGGCAACGGTTCCCGCGGATCGGCGCCGAGACCTACGGCGCCGCGATCTCCGCGGCGCGGCGATCCTGCGACGTCGTCGTCCTCCACGTCCCACGTGCGCTCGACGACGTCGCTCGGGCCGGGCTCGAGGTTGCGGATCGAGTGCTCGTCGTGCTCGGGCTCGACGTGCTCTCGTTCCGAGATGCCAAACGAGCGATCGAGGTCGCGGCGCTGGACGGGCGTTGTTCGTTCGTGGTCAACAAGGCGAGGAGATCAGAGATCACGCCGAACGACGTCGAACGCGTCTTCGGGCAACCACCGATCGCCGTGATCCCGTCGGATCGTGCCGTCGGTCGAGCCCAGGATCACGGTCGTCTGGTGCCGGTGCGCGGGCGGATCGGACGAGCGCTCGACGGGCTCGCCCGACAGGTGCTGGAGGCATCGTGAATCGGACGGATGCGCTCGTGGACGTCCGGCGGACCTTGCACGAGCGGCTGATCGGCCGGGTGGATGCCCGGCAGCTCGACGCGATGCCGCGCGCCGAGCGCCGCCTGCGGGTGCGGGAGGAGGCGCTGTCGCTCCTGCGGGAGCAGGGCCACATGCTGCCGCAGAGCGCGCTCGCGGACGTGGTGAACGCGGTTTCGGATGCGGTCGTCGGGATGGGTCCGATCGAGTTCCTGCTCAAGGACCCCGAGGTCACCGAGGTCATGGTGAACGGGCCCGACGACGTCTACGTGGAGCGGAAGGGGCGGATCGAGAGGGTGGCGGACCGTCTGTTTGAGGGGGAGGAGGCGGTCCTCCACGTGATCGAGCGCATCGTTGCACCCCTGGGTCTCCGGGTCGACGCAACGTCACCTTGGGTGGACGCGCGACTTCCGGACGGCTCTCGGGTGCACGCGATCGTGCCGCCTCTTTCGCTCTGCGGTCCCGTCCTGAACGTGCGGAAGTTCTCGTCGATACCCCTCGGTCCGGGCGATCTGCTCGCGCACGGGACGATCGGACCTCGCATGCTCGCGTTCCTCGCCGCGTGTGTCCGCGGACGCATGAACATCGTGATCTCGGGTGGGACCAGCTCGGGGAAGACGACGCTGCTTGCTGTGCTCTCGTCCTTCGTCCCGTCCGAGGAACGTCTCATCACCATCGAGGACGCCGCCGAGCTACGACTCGCCCAGCCCCACGTCATCGGCCTGGAGGCCCGACCGGCGACCGTCGAGGGTCGCGGCGAGGTCACGGTCCGAGATCTGGTTCGCAACGCGCTCCGGATGCGACCGGATCGCATCGTCGTCGGAGAGGTCCGCGGCGGTGAGGCCCTCGACATGCTCCAGGCCATGAACACGGGACATGATGGTTCGCTCTCGACGGCGCACGCGAACTCGGCGCGTCACGCGCTCTGGCGCCTCGAGACGATGGCGCTGATGTCCGACGTCGACCTCCCCGTCGCTCATGTCAGGGCGCAGGTGGCGTCTGCGATCGACGTCGTGGTGCACACGGCTCGGCTCCGTGACGGACGACGCGTGGTGTTCCAGGTGGCCGCGGTCGACGAGCTCGACGAGGCGGGGGATCCGGTCGTCGTCGAGATCTTCGGCTTCCGACCCCGGATCGGGCCTGACGGTGCCTTCGTGTGCACGGGCATCACACCACGGGTCGTCTCGTCGCTCGCCGAACGCGAACAGGATCTCGACCAAGGGTGGTTCGAGGCGGGGGTCGACGCGTGGGAACCGGCGTGATCGAGGCGATCGGCGTCGCCGGGCTGGTCGTCCTCTCGACGATGCTCCTGGCACGCGTGATGGTCGCCGAACGCTCGAGGCGCTTACTGGGCGGGCTCGTGCCCGATCGCGAGTCGGCCGTACCGACGTTCCGGGTGCCGAGGAACGTCCTGGTGTCGATGGGTGTCGTCGCGGCATGGTCTGTGGGCGCCCGTGTCGCCGGGGTGGTCGGCTCGCTCGCGGCGACCGCCATCGCGCTCACGGCACCCGCGATGGTCGCCCGACGCCGGAAGCGCCACCGGGAGATTGCCACGCAGGAACGCCTCGCCGAGGCGGTCTCGCTGGTCGCCTCGGCTATGCGCTCCGGTCGTTCGCTGCATCAAGCGATCGAGCTCGCCGCGACCGACCTGGATCCGCTGCTCGGGTCGACGTTCCGCCGGCTCGCCGATCGGACCGGGCTCGGTGATCCGATGGACGAGTCGATCGATGCGTGGGCCCGCGACGTGGGAGGTCCTGATGCGCGGCTCGTCGCGGGCGTGCTCAAGCTCCATCGGCGGACAGGAGGCTCGCTCGCCGCGAGCCTGGAGAACCTCGCGGGGACGCTCCGAGATCGCCGGGCATCCGCTCGTGAGCTCGCATCGCTCACGGCGCAAGCGAGGCTGTCGGCAACGATCCTCGGGTTGCTCCCCATCGGGTTCTTCCTGTTCCTGTCGGTGATCGCTCGTCGAGATCTCGAGGCCGCGTACGAGACGCCGACCGGGGTCGCTGCGATCGGGTTCGGCTTCGCGTTGCAGGGGGCCGCGTACGTGTGGATCCGACACCTCCTCCGGGTCGAACCGTGACCGCGACGATGGTGGCGATTCAGGCGGGCTTCTGGACCGCGGTCTCCGTCGCGGCGATGGGGCTCGGGCGGGCCCCGGATCCGCTGGCGCCGAGCGCGATCGTCCGGGGCGGGCCGCCCGCGATCGGGAACGTGCTCGAGGTCGTCGGTGGCTGGCCGATCCTCCGAAGGGTTCGGCTCTCGCGGGTGACGATGACGAGACTCGATCGGAGCGGCACCGATCGGAGCCAACGACAAGTCGTGGCGTCGAAGGCACTCCTTGGAGTCACGACGATGTTCGCTGTTTCGGCGGCCGGCTCACCGGTGCTTGGTGTTGCGGCGGCGCTGATCGCATGGCGCGTCCCCGATCTCGCGCTCGCTCGGCTCGCGCGCCGAACGCTCGCCGCGGCCGACCGCGAGATCCCGGTCCTGTTGGACCTGCTAGCGGTCGCGACGTCGGCGGGGCTCCCGCCCCAACTCGCCTTCCGTCGCGCCGTCGAGGCCGCCACAGGGCCCCTGGCCGACGAGCTCCGCTCGGTGCTCGATGCCAGCGACCTCGGCGGTCGGTGGCGCGACGAGCTGGTCGTCGTCGGCGACCGCCTTGGACTCCCCGACCTCCAGCGGCTGCTCGGCGCGCTCGCGCGGACCGACTCGCTCGGGTCGTCGCTCGCCGAGGAGATCGGGCATCTCGCCTCGGACGTTCGCGAGGCCCGGCGCGCGGGGGCCGCCCAACGCGCTCGAACGGCGCCGGTGAAGATGCTGTTCCCGCTCGTGTTCCTCGTCCTCCCCGCGTTCCTCCTGCTGACGGTGGTCCCGGTCTTGCTGACCACCTTGCGTTCGATCGCCTGAGAGGAGGTGAACCGGGAATGCTCTTGTCTTGGTACGTCCGTGCTCGCTACGTGCGAGCGCGCCACCGGCTGTCCGAGGAAGCGGGGCAGACGACGGCGGAGTACGCGCTGGTGATCCTCGCGGCCGCCGCGGTCGCCGTCGTGTTGATCGCGTGGGCGCGATCGTCGGGCAAGCTGCCGGCGTTCTTTGACTCCATCATCGATCAGGTTGCCGGAAGTGCCGGCTGATCGCACGCGCGAACGCGGTTCCGCGGCGGTCGAGTTCGCGCTGCTGTTGCCGATCCTTCTCCTCCTGCTGCTGGCGCTCGTGCAGGTCGGGGTCATCGCCCGCGACTCCCTCGTGCTCACGCAGGCCTCGCGCGCGGG
>DATEQE010000195.1:0-10259 GCA_035272825.1 Actinomycetota bacterium | reverse complement strand
AGCGCCGCCTTGATCTGCGGGGTCGCCGACGCCGACGGGCCGGCTACGAGGAACAGGGTTCTGGCCTCTGCGGCGGTCAGGCCGCTCAGGTCGGTTCTCGAACCACCGAGCAGCGACCACCCACCTCCCCGTCCGGCCTGGGAGTAGACCGGGATCCCGGCCATCGAGAGCGCCTCGAGGTCGCGGCGCGCCGTGCGCTCGGAGATCTCGAGCTCGTCGGCGAGCTCGGCCGCGGTGACCCGCCCCCTGGCCTGGAGGATCAGCAGGACGGCGACCAGACGGTCGGCTCGCACCTTCGGAGGTTCTCACAGAAACTGGCCAGAGGATGGCCACTTCGGCCGGGATGATGGCCTCGAACCGATGAGTGGACGCTCGTCGTTCGGTCGACACACCGACGACAGGAGGAGGGACGCGATGACCACCTCAGCGATCGAGGCCGAGGCCCTCGTCAAGACGTTCGGGAAGGTCCGTGCGCTCGACGGCATCGACATGGTGGCTCGGGAGGGCACCGTGTTCGGGCTGCTCGGTCCGAACGGCGCCGGCAAGACCACCGCGATCCGCATCCTTTCGACGCTCCTGCGTCCGGACGCCGGCCGCGCCGCCGTCGGAGGCTTCGACGTCGTACGGGAGCCTGCCAAAGTGCGGGGGCTGGTCGGGCTGACCGGCCAGTACGCCGCCGTCGACGAGCTGCTCTCGGGACGGGACAACCTGTTCATGCTCGGCCGCCTGCTGGGCCTGTCGGCGTCGGCCGCGCGCGCGCGAGCCGCGCAGCTCCTCGACGACTTCGATCTCTCGGACGCGGCGACGAAGTACGTGAAGGCGTATTCGGGTGGGATGCGTCGGCGGCTGGACCTCGCCGCGAGCCTCGTGGGACGACCTCGGTTCCTCTACCTGGACGAGCCGACGACCGGCCTGGACCCGCGGAGCCGGCTCGAGCTCTGGGGGATGATCCGAACGCTCGTGGCCGAGGGGACGACCGTCCTGCTCACCACGCAGTACCTGGACGAGGCCGATCGCCTGGCGGACGAGATCGTGGTCATCGACCACGGACGCGTGATCGCGGCGGGCACCCCTCAACAGCTCAAGACGCGGATCGGGGGGCAGGTGCTCCAGGCCCAGCCCGCGGATCCGGCCGACCTCCCGGAGACCGAGAAGATCCTAGCCGCCTTCGCGGACGGTGACGACGGCCCGTACAACGACGGGCAGCTGGTCTCGGTCACGATCCGGGACCGGTCGGCGCTCGGTCAGGCGGTCCGTCGACTCGACGAGGAGGGCATCGCCGTCGACGACCTGTCGTTGCGTCGGCCCAGCTTGGACGAGGTGTTCCTCGCCATCACTGGGCACGCCGCCGAGGACGAGAACGAGTTCGGCGACGAGCACGCTGATCGTGCCGATGAAAGGAGGACGGCATGAGTGCGGTGACCCTCACACCGCTCGGACGGCCGAGCGTCATCGCCAACACGCTGACGATCGCGCGCCGCAACCTGCTGCACATCAAGGCCACGCCCGAGCAGCTGGTCGAGATGTCGATCCAGCCACTCATGTTCCTGGTGCTGTTCGTCTACGTGTTCGGAGGGGCGATCGCCGGCTCGAGCGCCGAGTACCTGCAGTTCGCTCTGCCGGGGATCCTGGTGCAGAGCGTCTGCTTCCTCCCGTTTACGACCGCGATCGCGCTCAACGTCGACTTCCAGCGGGGCGTGATCGACCGGTTCCGTTCGTTGCCGATCGCGCGCTCGGCGGTCGTCGGCGGGCGGATCCTGGCGGACGGGGTGCGGATCGCCTGGAGCATCCTCATCATCACGGCCTTCGCGATGGTGCTGGGGTTCCGGTTCGAGGGCGGCACGGCGGGGGCCTTCGGGGCGCTCCTGCTCGTGCTCGCGTTCGGGATAGTGATGTGCTGGCCGATGGCGTTCATCGGCATCACGGCTCGTACCACCGAGTCCGTGAACACGTTGGGATTCATGATCATCCTGCCGCTGACGTTCGCGAGCTCGGCGTTCGCGCCCGTGGACACGATGCCGGGGTGGCTACAGACGTTCGTGGAGTTGAATCCCGTCACGTCGGTGATCGACGCGGCGCGGGGGCTGATGCTCGGCGGGCCCGTGGCCGAGCCCCTGATCGATTCCGTCATCTGGATGATCGTGATCACGGCGGTCTTCGCGCCGCTGGCGATCCTCCGGTACCGCCGCAGGATCTAGGGAAGCGTCGTCGCGAGGGATCAGAGGGTTCGACATGGCACGGGCGCAGACCACCGAGGACGGCCGGCACGACTTCGATTTCCTGTTCGGGCGACGCCGGATCCACAACCGGAAGCTCGTCGACACGCTGGATCCGGACTCGACGGAGTGGGTGGAGTTCGAGGCGTTCGGGGAGGCGGGGCCGATCCTGGGCGGGCTCGGCAACATCGACACGTTCACGGCGCCGGCGATGCCGCCGAGCGGTGACCCCTCCGAGGGATTCACCCTCCGGCTGTTCGAACCGGAGACCGGGATCTGGCGGATCTGGTGGGCGTCGATCCGGTTCCCGGGGGTGCTCGACCAGCCCGTGGAGGGCCGCTTCGACGGCGGTCGTGGCGTGTTCCTGTGCGACGACGTGATCGGTGGCAAGCCGGTGAAGGTCCGCTACGACTGGCGCGTCCTGTCTCCAACGGCCAACCGCTGGGAGCAGTCGTTCTCCTACGATGACGGCGTGACCTGGCGCACGAATTGGATCAGCGAAGGGACGCAGGTCGGCTGACACGGTCCGCACCGCGCGTGCTCGGGCGCCGCGCGCTCAACCGCGCGTTGCTCGAACGCCAGCTGCTGCTCAGACGGCGCAGGGTCGCCGTGCCTCAAGCGCTCGAACGCCTGGTCGGCCTGCAGGCGCAGGTGCCGCGCGACCCCTACGTCGCGCTGTGGTCGCGGCTGGATCGCTTCCGTCCCGAGGCACTGGCGGGGCCGATCGCCCAACGCGGCGCGGTGCGGATGGGGTTGCTGCGGGCCACGCTCCACCTCGTCACGGCGAGGGATGCCGTGGCACTCCGGCCGATCCTCGAGCCCGTGATGCAGCGCACCCTGTACGGCCAGAGCCCATTCGGCCGCGCGCTGGACGGGCTGGACGTGGACGAGCTGAAGGCGTTCGCCACGCGGTTGCTCGTGGAGCGTCCGCGCACCCGAGCCGAGCTCATCCCGTTCCTCGCCGAACGCTGGCCCGACCACGACGCCGCCCAGCTCTCGTACGCGGCCATGTACCTCCTGCCGCTGGTGCAGGTGACCCCGCGCGGGATCTGGGGCCACAAGGGGCGCTCCGCGTTCACGACCGTGGAGCAGTGGCTCGGCCGGTCGTGGGAGACCGAGACCACCCCGGACGAGATGGTGCTGCGGTACCTCGCCACGTTCGGGCCGGCGACGCCGAGCGACGCCCGTTCGTGGTCGGGGCTCGCGGGCATGCGCGAGGTGCTCGAACGCCTTCGCCCGCGGCTGCGGACGTTCCGCGACGAGCGAGGTCGCGAGCTGTTCGACGTCCTGGGCGCGCCGCTCCCCGATCCCGAGACCCCTGCACCCGTCCGCTTCCTGCCCGAGTACGACAACGTGCAGCTCGGCCATGACGATCGCAGCCGCATCGTCCCCCCCGGCCTGAAGGGATGGACCGAGGTCGGGTGGGGATCGGTCCTGGTCGACGGGTTCGGCGCCGCGAGATGGAGAGTGGAGCTCGACGGGGACCGGGCGATGCTATGGGTCGAGTCGTGCTCGAAGATCGCTCGGACCGACCGCGCAGAGATCTCCGAGGAGGGCGAACGGCTCCTGGCATTCCTCGCGCCGGACGCCGACCATCGAGGCATGCGCTTGCGAACCTTCCGAGGGTCGGCCTCGACGCGATGAGGCGACGCGGCGACCGGGAGCGCCGGGCGCGGCTCGGCGTGCGTCACCTCCTGGCGTCGCCTGTCGCGACCGTCGAGGAGGCCGCGGCGAGGCTGGTCGGGTTGCACTCGAGCGATCCCGCGACGGTCTACCTCTCGTCGTGGGCCCGGGTCGACGGCTTCGAACCGAGCGATCTCGAGGGCGCGCTGTATCGGCGCCGGTCGCTCGTCCGGATGCTCGGGATGCGGCGGACGCTGTTCGTCGTGCCGGTCGACCTCGCCCCCGCGATGCACGAGGCCTGCACCAAGCCGCTGATCCCCGGCCAACGCGCGCGCCTGGTCCGGATGCTCGAGGAGCAGGGGGTGGCCCCGCAGGGCCGCGGGGAGGCGTGGCTCGCGAAGGTCGCCGCCGAGACGCTCGCCGCGCTCGCCGGGCGAGGCGAGGCCACCGCGCGCGAGCTGACCGCCGACGTCCCGGAGCTCGGCGCGAAGCTCACGTTCGGGGAGGGCAAGACCTGGGCCGGCACGATGGGCGTGTCGACCCGGGTGCTGTTCCTGCTCGCCACGGAGGGGCTGATCGTGCGCACGCGCCCGCTCGGGACCTGGACGTCCAGCCATTACCGCTGGGCCACGATCGAACACTGGCTGGGCGGCCCGCTCGCCGAGATCGACCACACCGAGGCGTGCTCGGAGCTCCTCGGTCGCTGGCTCCGTTCGTTCGGGCCCGCGACGATGACCGACGTCCGGTGGTGGACCGGGTGGACCGCGGCGCTCGCGAGAGCGACCCTGCGCTCCCTCGACGCGGTGCAGGTCCGGGTCGGTGACGACGAGGGCTACATGCTCCCCGACGATCTCCAACCGGTCGGCGACATCGACCCGTGGGTCGCGCTGCTCCCCGGGCTCGACCCCACCCCGATGGGGTGGAAGGACCGCGGCTGGTACCTCGGCGACCACGCGTCCGAGCTGTTCGACCGCAACGGGAACGCGGGTCCCACGGTGTGGGCGAACGGCCGGGTCGTCGGAGCGTGGGCGCAGACCGAAGGGGGTGAGGTGGTGGTCAAGCTCTTGGCTCGGCTCGACGCCGCGACCCGCGCGCGCCTGGACGCCGAACGCTCGCGGCTCGCGTCCTGGCTCGGGGACGTTCAGATCCGGCCGCGGTTCGGGACGCCGCTCGCCAAGGAGCTCGCGACGCCTTCGAGCGGCGGAGTGTCCCGGAGGCGCTCGGCGAGATCCCCAGCCTAGCCCGCCCGGCTGCGAGGGGGTTCGACCGCGAGGTTCGCGTACGCCTCGGCGAGATGCACGACCACCGAGGCCAGCTCGTCGTTCTCGGTCCCCGGCACCAGCTTCGCGATCCTGTTCGCGATCACTTCCCGAGCCTTGGCCGCCGCGGCGGCCGCCTTCATCTCCGCATCCTGAGTCGCCATCTGTGAGATCACCCCGACGGCGATGCTACGCCCTTCGATGGGGCCGGCGGTTGGGGCGGGCGCAGGTTCGGCCTAGGGCGCGATGTTCTGGTTCAGGTGGAACAGGTTGTCCGAGTCGTACGCCCTCTTGACGGCGACGAGCCGATCGTAGTTGCCCTTGTAGTTCGCCCTGATCCGATCCTGGTCGTCCCCCGCCATGAAGTTGACGTACCCGCCCTCCTCCGAGTGTGGGGCGATCGCGTCGTAGTAGCGGCGCACCCACGCGATGTTCGCGTCGTTCTGAACGGGATCCGGCCAGACCCCCGCGATCACCGTGGCGAAGTTCGCGTCCCGGTACGCGAACGCCGTGTCGCCGGGCGCCGCTCGGTGCGCCGCGCCGTTGATCGGGTAGATGTGCATCGTCGAGTTCACGGCGGGGATGTCGGGCCCGTGCATCGCGTGGGCCGAGATCGCCTCGTCGGTGAGCTCCTTGACGAAGCTGGCCTTCCAGTAATGCTGCAGACCCGGCGGCAGCAGCCCGTCGAAGGCGGCGTTCAACGCAGGGTACGGCATCGGGCCGACGAACTCGGCCACCACCGGTGCGACGTCGTGGAACGGCTCGAACGCCTTTTCGCCCTCCGCGACCGGGCCCGCCCAGCAGGCCACGATCGCGACGAACGTGTCGCCGTGGCGATCTTCCGGGATGAACGGCAGGGGCGGCGCGATCTGGAACGCGGGGAACGCGCCCATCTGCTCGGGCGCGTCGGCGATGTACTCGCGGTAGAACCGCAGCACGTTCTCCACCTCGCTCAGCTCGTAGAACATCGGGCCGCCATAGATCTCGCGCACGGGATGGAGCCGGAACTCGAGCGAGGTCACCACGCCGAAGTTCCCGCCGCCACCACGGAGCGCCCAGAACAGGTCGTCGTGCTCGAGCTCGCTGGCCTGGACCAGGCGCCCGTCCGCGGTCACGACGTCCGCGGAGACCAGGTTGTCGATGGACAGGCCGAACCCCCGAGCGAGGTACCCGATCCCGCCGCCGAGCGTGAGCCCGGCGACCCCGGTGGTCGAGATGATGCCGCCCGTGGTCGCAAGACCGAACGGATGGGCGGCGGCGTTGAAGTCGCCCCAGGTGGCCCCACCCTCGGCCCGCGCGGTCGAGGACGACGGATCCACCCGGACGCCTCGCATGCCGGACAGGTCGATCACCACGCCGTCGTCGCACGTGCCGAATCCCGGCACGCTGTGACCACCACCCCGCACCGCGAGATCGAGCCCGTGCTCGCTGGCGAAGTTGACGGCGGCCATCACGTCGCCCACGTTCGCGACCCGAACGATCACCGCGGGACGCCGATCGATCATCGCGTTGTAGACGCGCCGCGCGTCCTCGTAGCGGTCGTCCTCGGACGAGATCACGTCGCCTCGTGCCTGACCTCGCAGCTCATCGATCGGGAGCGTCCGCATGGAGCCACCTCCGCCTGGTCGGTTGGGCGAAACGTAGGACCCGTGCGTGTGAGGGGGAGTGAGAAGCGGCCGCCTTGTCGGAGGAGGGTGGTGCGCGCAGGATGGTCGGCGTGCCGATCGCTGCCCACCTGCTCGGGCCTCCCCTGATGGTTCGCGACGGGGTGGTCTACGCCCCGCCGAAGGGCAAGAAGGTCTGGGCGCTCCTCGCCTACCTCGCGCTCTCCGAACGCCAACCGACCCGCTCACAGCTGATCGACCTCCTGTTCCCCGACGCCGAGGACCCGGCGGGGGCGCTGCGGTGGAACCTGTCGGAGCTCCGGCGCCTGCTGGGCGGTCCGGACACCGTGGGGAGCGGGAACGCGGTCCTGCTCCGGCTGCCCGAGGGATCGGTGATCGACGTCGACGTGCTGAAGGCCGGGACGTCGCTCGAGGCGGTCGAGCTCCCAGGCCTGGGCCGCGAGCTCCTCGAAGGGGTGGACGTCGACGCGAGCGCAGGGTTCACCGCCTGGCTGCTGGGCGAGCGCCGGCGGCTCCAGGCGCTCGGCGAGGCCGTTCTGCGCGAGGGCGCCCTGCGCGCGCTCGCGTCCGGGAACGCTCGCAAGGCCGTCGAGCTCGCGACGCGCATGGTGGCGTCCGACGCGCTGAACGAGGACGCGCACGTCCTCCTGATCCGCGCGTTCGCCGGCGCCGGCGACCGCGTCGCGGCCGAGCGCCAGCTCGCGGCTTCGATCGACCTGTTCCGCCGCGAGCTCGGCGTCGAGCCCGGTCCCGCGCTCGCCGAGGCCGCGGTGATCGAGCCGGCACGCGCGTCGGCGTCCGTCGGGGACGGGCGGCCGGCGCTGCTGGCCCTGATCGAGTCCGGCGCTGCCGCGGTGAACGCGGGGGCGATCGAGGCCGGTGTCCAGAACCTCCGCGACGCCGTGGCAGGCAGCCGCGAGGCGAGGGAGACCGAGGTCGAAGCCGCGGCACAGCTCGCGCTCGGGTCGGCGCTCGTGCACTCGACGCGCGGCAAGGACGAGGAGGGCGCCGCCGCGCTCCACCGATGCATCGCGGCCGCCGAGATCACGGGGCAGCGCGCGCTCGCCGCGTCGGCGCACCGGGAGCTCGGCTACGTCGAGGTCCTCCGCGGCGACTACCTACGGGCGTGGACGCTGCTGGGGACGGCCGAGGAGCTCGCCGACTCCGACGCCCTCGAGCTCGCGAACATCCGAGCGGTGACCGGCGCCGGCCTCGCCGACGTCGGGGCCCACGCACAGGCGGAGATCGCCTTCCACGAGGCGATCGAGCTCGCGGCGTCGGTCCGTCAGGTCAAGCAGGAGGCCTGGCCGCAGTCGGTGCTCGGTCGGACGCAGCTGATGCGCAACGAGCTCGAGCTGGCGGAAGCGTCGCTCGAGCGCGGCCGCGCCCTGAGCCGGAACGAGCGCTGGACCGCGTTCCTCGCCTATCCCGAGGCCTTGCTCGCCGAAGTGTGGGTCCGGCGCGGCGACATCGCCCGCGCCTCCGAGGCCTACGAGCACGCCTTCGCCCTGGGCTCCCAGGTCGGCGACGTCTGCTGGGAGGCCTACGCGGTGCGGGGGTTCGGCCTCCTGCACGCCGCTCGAGGCAACCTCGCGGCGGCGATCGAGGCGATGGAGCTCTCGCTCACCACGTGCGCCCGCCAGCGGGACACCCACCTGTGGGTCCGCGCGTATGTGCTCGACGCGTTGTGCGCGGTGGCCGTCGCGGCGCGCCACCCCACGGCCGGGCGCTGGGTGACCGACCTCGCGTCGCTCACGGGCCGCTCGGGGATGCGCGAGCTCTCGGTCCGCGCGTACCTGCACCGGCGCGACCTGGGGGACACGTCGGCAATCCACGCGGCCAGGGTCCTGTCGGTCGGCGTGGAGAACCCGCACCTCGACGAGCTGATCGACCCCGATGGCCCCGCACTGCTCGACGACCTGCTCGGGAAGGTCGGGCGACCGTAGGCGCCGGCGATCGCGACGAGCGGTCGGGGCCCGCGCCGCCCGCCGGCGAGGTGCGGCTCCGCGGCGTGACCGAGGACGACCTTCCCATCTTCTTCGAGCACCAGCGGGACCCGGAGGCGAATCGGATGGCCGCCCTCCCGCCGAGGGAGCGCGACGCGTTCATGACGCACTGGGGTTCGATCCCGCGCGACGCGATCGTCGTCGTCCGGACGATCGAGCTCGATGGCGACGTTGCCGGCAACGTCGTCCTCTTCGGGTTCGAGGGGCGGCGCGAGGTGGGCTACTGGATCGGGCGCGAGTTCTGGGATCGGGGCGTCGCGACACGCGCCCTCTCGGCGTTCCTGCACGAGGTGGCGGAACGGCCGATCTACGCGGGGGTCGCCGAGACCAGCGTCGCCTCGATCCGGGTGCTGGAGAAGTGCGGCTTCACGGCGGCCGAGCCGAGCGCCGAGGAGCACGCGGGCGAGCTTCTGCTGCGGCTCGGGTGATCGCCCGGGGGAAGGGCCTGCTACGGGATCGGCGCGTCGAAGCGCGTTCCCGGCGGGAACGACAGCGTGAAGCGTTCCGCGAGCACGTCCAGCAGCTCGTCTTCGCGCACCTCGCTCGCGGTCTCGCCGGTGGGAGTCTCCTCGATCAGCTTGCGGCCCCGCAGGATCAGCGAGCGCTCGGGCGCGCAGAGCTGCGCGGTGAGCGTTCGGGTGAACGGCGAGCTCGGATGGGTGGAGGTGAAGTGGTTCGCCATCTCGTAATCCACCTGGTACTGCGGTTCGAACGTGAACGCGTACAGATCGATCCACCCGCGTGGCCGGAGGGTCTGCACCACACGAGCGCCGTCGTCGTCGACCAGCCGGAACCTCCAGCCGAACTGGTCGACCACCGGACCGGGTGCCATCGGCAACGAGCGGAGGATCGAGCCGCCGCCGAACCCGACATCGGCGAGCCTCCCCTCGCCGTCCGCCTGAACCAGCAGCACCATGTGCGTCCGCGCGGCTACGCCTCGAGTGCCGAAGCGAACCCGCGCGCCGAGGCGCGTGACGCCGAACCCGACGGTCTCGAGCGCGGCCGCGAACAGCGTGTTGTGCTCGAAGCAGTAGCCGCCGCGACGGTCCCGGACCAGCTTGCCCTGCAGGCTCGGGAGGTCGAGACGGACCGGCCGCCCCAGCAGGATGTCGAGGTTCTCGAACGGGATCGTCGTCGCGTGCGCGAGATGCAGCGCGTCCAACACCTCGAGCCTCGGCTCGACGGGGCCGTGGTAGCCGACGCGGGCGAGGTACGCGTCCAGGTCGACGGTCATCGATCGGGACCCGTGACGTCGCGCATCCGTCGCGTCCGCCAGCTACAGCTGCAGCGCCTGCGGCCTCGACATCAGGATCTCGGGGTCGTCCCAGTCGACCCCCTCGACGTCGATGTAGAGCTCGATCTCGTTCCCGTCGGGGTCGAGGATGTACAGGCTGTGCGTGACCGTGTGGTCCGAGGCGCCGACCACCGTGACCCCGGCCTCCTCGAGACGCGCGAGCGCGTCGCGCAACTCGTCGTCGGTGTCGCCGACTTTGAGACCGAAGTGGTAGAGCCCGATGTGGCGGCCGAGTG
>DATEQE010000194.1:0-9282 GCA_035272825.1 Actinomycetota bacterium | reverse complement strand
GTCGGCGACGCGCTCGGCCGGGTGGGGATCCCCACGGCGTGCGAGATCGAGGGGTTCCTCGCGGGCCTCGAGCGGATCGGCGTCGAGGGTCTGCCCGTCGGCCCGGACGCGTCGGCGGTCCTTGCCAACGCCGTCCTCTCTCAGGTGGACCGCACGCTGCGGGACGCCGGGGTCGAGCACCTGCGATGGGTGGACGACGTCGTCCTGTCGGGCGGCGACGTCTCGTCCGCCCTGTCCGTGTTCCGGACCGCCCTCGCGACGATCGGGCTCCGGCCGAACGACGCCAAGACGAGGATCGTGCTTGACGCCCGAGACCTCGGATCGACCACCACTGTCTCCGGCGATCGGTGACGCGTCCGAAAACGCCGGGGCTGCATCCCGGCCGGCCGCTTGGGGCTAAGCTCGCCCGGCGATGAAGACCCTGTACCGAGCGTCGCGCGTCCACACGCTGTCGTACCCGGCGGTGGGGGAGTGGGTCCTCGTCGACGGGCGCCACATCGAACGCGTCGGCGTCGGAGAGGTCCCCGGGGCGGACCGGACGGTCGACCTGCCGGGGACCACCATCCTGCCGGGGTTCGTCGATACGCACGTCCATCTGACCGGCACCGGGGTGCACCACCAGGCGCCCGGGCTCGGATCGGCGAGCTCGGCCTCGGGACTGCTCGACGTGGCGCGGTCGGTCGCGGCGGCGAGACAGGGCCCCGTGTACCTGCACGGCTGGGACGAATCCGACTGGCAGGACCGGACCCTGCCGACGCTGGCCGAGCTCGACGGCGTCAGCGACCGGCCGTTGGGGCTCGCCCGCGTGGACGGGCACCTGCTCCTGGCCAACTCCGCGGCCCTGGAAGCGACCCACGCGGCGAGCGAGCCCGGGGTCGAGACCGACGACGCCGGCGCCCCCACCGGCCGGCTCACCGCCAAGGCCGGACAGGTCGCCAAGCGCTGGTTCGCCACCCACCTTTCCGAACACGACGTCGAGGAGCTGCAGCTCGAGGCCGCGAGCCTCGCCGTCGCCTTCGGCGTCACGACGATCCACGAGATGTCGATGCCGGCCGAACGCGGGATGCGCGATCTCGAGATACTCCTCGCGCACCGCTCCCGGCTGCCGCTCGACGTCGTCCACTATGTCGCGACGACCAACATCTCGACCGCGATGGACCTCGGCCTGCCGCGGATCGGCGGGGACCTCGCCGTGGACGGGTCGATCGGCGCGCGGACGGCGTTCGTCTCCGGGGGATTCGTCGACCGCGAGACGAGCCCGAGCGGGTACTTCGAGGATGACGAGCTCGCGCAGTACTTCCACGACGGTCACCTCGCGGGTCTGCAGGTCGGCGTGCACGCGATCGGGGACGCCGCCGTCGAGCAGGTTGTGCGGACCTGGGAGCGCGTGTACCAGTCGCTCGACTCGCGGCAGCGCCGGCACTTCCGGGCCCGGCGTCACCGCATCGAGCACTTCGAGATGTCGAGCCTGGACGTGATCGAACGCGCGGCGATGCTCGGCCTCGCGATCAGCGTGCAGCCGACCTTCGACGCCCGTTGGGGGTTCCCCGGCGGCCTGTACGAGCGGAGCCTCGGCGAAGAGCGGGCGGGCTCGATGAACCGGTTCCGCGACCTGCTGAGCCGAGGTATGGAGCTCGGTGCCGGCTCGGACTCGCCGATCACCACGATCGACCCTCTGGTCGGGGTGGCGGCGTTCGAGGGCCATCACGATCCGACCCAGCGGCTCGGCCGAGAGGAGGCGGTGCGGGTGTTCACCCTCGGCAGCGCCCGGCTGGCGCATCAGGAGGACAAGAAGGGGAGCCTCGAGCCCGGCAAGCACGCCGACTTCGCCGTCTACGACGTGGACCCGCTCGTGACGAGCTCGCTCGAGGGCGTGCGTCCCGTGCTCACGGTGAGCCTGGGCCGCGACGTCTACGCGGTCTGACACCTGCGCATTTGACAGCCCGGCGACCCGGCGTAGACTTCGGCGCTGCGCCGGCCGCCTCGGCGGCAGGCGCACGGAGGACCCAAGAGGCTGAGTAGAGAACGCGGCGCCCCGGCGCCGCGGCCCCAAAGGTCTCTTGGGTCCTCGTCTCTGCCTTACCGCTCCGATCCTGGGCGGCGCGGTCCCCTGCCTGCCCTGCAACCCGCTGGTGCCTGCTTCGCCGGACCGGATCTGGGAATGAATCACCTCCGGCCGGCGTTGTTCGGCCGGAACGGTTGCCAGCGAGATGCCCGGGAGTACAATCCCCCGGCCGAAAAGAGGTATCGCACGGTGGAAGACCTCGAAGACACGCTCGAAGACGAAGAGGTCGACGAGGAAGGTGCCGAGCCCGGCACCCCCGACGAGGACGCGCCGACCACCCCAGCCCCCGCGACCACGGCCACCGGTCGCGACGAGGACGTCGAATCGATCCAGGACATCCTGGTCAAGCAGGAGGCCCGCGCCGAGGAGGCCGAGGAGGAGGACGACTCCGTCCTCACACTGACCCGTGAGGAGCGCCTGGAGCCCCTGTCGGTCAAGGTGGTGCCCCCGCAGCCGACCGAGTTCATCTGCTCGAACTGCTACCTGGTCAAGCACCGGAGCCAGCTGAAGGACAAGGCGAAGATGCTCTGCCGGGATTGCGCCTGAGCCCGAGCCGGCTCCGGCTCCCGGCTGCCCTCCTGATCGCCGGTGTCGCTGGCGCGCTCCTCTCGATCTCCCTGCCGCCCGTCGGGTTGTGGCCCGTCGTGTTCGTCGCGCCGATCCCGCTCCTTTGGCTCGTGCGTGGCTCGCGCCCGGGCCGGGCGTCCTTGTGCGGGTTCGTGTTCGGCTTCACCTACTTCGGCGCGCTCCTGTACTGGATCCTGCTGTTCGGCGAGCTCGGGTGGGCGGCCCTCGTGATCATGTCGGCGGGGTTCACGGCGGCGTTCGGGGCCTTGGCGCCCGCCGTCTGGCGGCGCGAACACCCCCTGCTCGGGACCCTTGGGCTCGCCGGGCTGTGGACGGTCATCGAATGGATCCGAGGGATGATCCCGCTTGGCGGGTTCGGATGGGGGCAGCTGGGGGTGAGCCAGGTCGACGCTCCGGCGCTGCCGCTCGCGTCCGTCGGCGGGGTGTGGGCCCTGTCCTTCTCGGTGGTCGTTGTGGCCGGGTTGCTCCTGCTCGCCTGGGAGCGGTGGGGGAGTGGCCGACGGGCGCGGGCGCTCGCCCTGGCCATCAGCGCGGTCGCCGTCGCGGTTGTGCCCGCGGCGGTCCCCATCTCGGTTCCGAACGGTCGTACCGTGGACGTCGCCGCGATCCAGGTGGATGTCGCGTCGGTCCAGGACCTCGCCGGCGCGGACGAAGACGTCGCGGTCGCCCGTCTGAACGTCGAGCGCCACCTCGGGCTTACGCAGGACCCGCCGGACCTGGTCGTATGGGGCGAGGGGGCGCTCGACCCCGGCGTGACCGCGGACCCGCTGCTCATGTCGGCGGCGAGCCAGGCGATCGCGACCGTCGGGGCGCCCACGATCGCCGGCGCGGTGACCGACGACCCCGACGGCAAGGAGCGCACGGTGACGCTCGCGTTCGACGCGACGGGCCGGATCGTCGACCGGTACGTGAAGGTGAAGCTGGTGCCGTTCGGCGAGTACGTGCCGTTCCGCAAGCAGCTCGGCTGGATCTCGGCGACCGACCAGGTGCCGGTGGATCGCGTGCCGGGGGACGAGGTGACGCTGATCTCGTTGCCGGGTCTCCCCCCGATCGGGACCCCGATCTGCTACGAGAACAGCTTCCCGTCGATCGACCGGCAGATGGTGCGCGAGGGGGCGGGCTTCCTCGTCGTCGTGATCAACAACGCCTCCTACGACCGGACCGCCGCCTCCGAACAGCACCTGCAGATGAGCCGGCTCCGCGCGGTCGAGAACGGCCGCTGGGTGGTGCACGCCGCGGTCTCCGGTATCAGCGCCTTCATCGACGAGCGCGGCGACGTCGTGGATTCGCGCGGCCTGTTCGAACCCGCGACGATGCGCGCGATGGTCCGCGCCTCCGACCGCCGAACCCTCTTCACCCGCCTGGGGGACTGGGTGCCGTGGGGGTCGGCCGTCCTCGTGGTCGGCCTGATCGCGCTCCCGCGGGGCCGGAGGCGACCGCGCCGCGAGCCGCCACCGCTGCCGTCACCGCCGAGGACGCTGGTGATTCTGCCGACGTATAACGAGCGGGCGACGATCGGCGCCGTGCTCGAGGGTCTGAGCGCGGCGGAGGCGGGTCTCGACCTCCTGGTCGTGGACGACGGCTCGCCCGACGGCACGGGCGAGATCGTCCGGGAGCGTTCGGAGACCGATCCCCACGTCCGGCTCGTGGAACGACCCCGTAAGTCGGGGCTCGCGAGCGCGTACGCGGTCGGGTTCGACCGTGCGATCGCCGAGAGGTACGACCTCGCCGTCGAGATGGACTCGGACCTTTCGCACCGGCCCGAGGAGGTCCCCAGGCTCCTGGAGGCCGCAGCACAGCACCACATGGTCGTCGGGAGCCGCTACATCCCGGGGGGCTCGGTTACGAACTGGAGCCGCGCACGGGTGGGGCTGTCCAAGGCGGGGAACCTCTACGCGCGGTTCTGTCTGGGGTTCGACATCCACGACGCGACGAGCGGGTTCCGCGTCTACCGGCGCGAGGCGCTCGAGGAGATCATCGCGACCCCGATCACCTCGGACGGCTATGGCTTCCAGATCGAGCTCGTCTACCGTGCCTGGAACCTCGGCCTGTCGGTCGGCGAGGCACCGATTTCGTTTCGCGAGCGCGAACACGGGCAGTCCAAGATCAGCCGGCGCATCGTGGTGGAGGCCCTGTGGCTCGTCACCATGTGGGGTGTGCGGGCCCGATTCCGGCCCGATCCGGACCCCTGAACCACCCACTGAAAACGCCGGGAATGAACGTTATGACAAGTTACCTTGTGTCCAACCCCCAACTACTACCAACACCTCCCATGAGGCCGCCACATGCGTGGCACCCGTCCGACGCTCGATCGACGACGCCGTTTCGATGGCGCGGGTTGCCTTCTTGTGCTCTCGGTCCATACGACTCCGCCCGGCCACAGTGAGTTAGGTCGAAGGGCCTACCGCACACTCAGGCCCTTCGACGGATGTAGTAGGCCGGTGCCCGTACATAGAGTTCCCATCGGAGGGTCACGGATGTCCCCCGGAACGCGTCGGAAGATCCGTCGAAGCGAAGAGAGGACCGATGAACGAGCGCTGGACTAGGATTCGCAGGCGGCTCGGCGCGACCGTGGGCCTGACCCTCGTGGTCATGCTCGTGGCCGCCTGGCACATCGACGTGGCAGGCTCGTCGGCCTGCCAGCAGGACGGCACCTACCTCGTGACGTTCGAGGCGGAGAGCTGGGATGCCAGCCACCCCGCGACCGTGACGTGGGACAGCCCCAACCCGGTGACGGTGCCCGGCACCGCGACGTCGGCCACGAACACGGCCCACGCCACATGGTCGGACTCGGACGAGACCGACGCGAAGACGGTGACGGTGTATCTCGACGGCACCTGCATGCCGCCCGTCACGACCACTCAGCTCACCACCAGCGTCACGCAGCCGACGATCACCACCAGCGTCACGCAGCCGACGACCACCACCAGCGTCACGCAGCCGACGACCACCACCACCGTCACGCAGCCGAGGACCACCACCACCGTCACGGAGACGGTTAGCCCGACGTCGATCACATCGACGACGAGGAGGAGCAGCACAACGAGCCCCGTCTTTGCCCCGACGACGGTGAGGCCCGGCGGGACAGCTTTCACCGGTGTTGAGCACGTCGTGCCTCTGGGAGCCGTTGCCCTGATGCTGATGACGGGCGGCTCGGGCCTTCTGTGGGCCGGCAGCCGCCGCAAGCGGGATCAGGACCAGGACGAGGAGTAGCGACCCGTAGATCGGGAGGGAGATACGCCGAAGGCCCCGGGTGACCCCGGGGCCTTCGCGTTCCCGCTTCGAGAAGCATCAACCGTAGAAGATGACCGTGATCCAGATCCGATCGTCGGCGCGAGCGATGCCCACGGCCGCGTGGTCGTACACCCTGCGAAGGATGTTCTTACGGTGCGGGTCGCTGGCCATGAAGGCGTCCTCCAGGCTCTCGAGGGACCCTCCGACGCCGACGTTCTCCCCACCGAGCTGCCACTTTGTGGCCTTCGAGCGCCTCGCGCAGTTGGTCGCCGGTGGACCGGTGGAATGGTAGATGAAGCCCTTGTCCGCCATCGCCTCGCTGTGGGACTTCGCGTACGCCGCCAGGTGCTCGGCGAATGAGAGGGCCGCGCGCTCGCGGTGTACGCGGTCGGTGTTGGTGAGCGCGAGCATGTAACGTCTCGGCCCGAGGTTCTCGTCCCCCACCGCGCTTCCACTCGCGGCTCCCATGAAGAGCAGCTCGGACATGAGGAGAGCCAGGAGGCCTCGGAGCCTCCGACCGCTGGTGGTTTCGGCCATGTCGAACCCCCGACTCATGGGTCCCGTGGGGGACCGAGCCCAGGGGCTCGGATCCTTCGGTAGCTCGGCCACCTCCCTCCCGACTTCGAGGAGGCCCGGAGCTTTGCGTCCCGCCGTTGCCGGCGGTTCGCCTTTTTCGGGACCGACCCGTTCGTTCCTACGTGTTCCTACGTGATGAGGTATCGGTCGCTCGGAAGGGCGGCGTGAGCGGCCCGTAGTCAGGGATGACTAGCCGGGCAGGGTCCGGTCGAGCCCCCGGGCGGCGCGGGCCGAGCCGCCTACCAGCGGAGCGTCAGGTGGCGTGCGGCCCGGGCCTCGTCCAGGCGGCGCACCGGGGTCGTCACGGGCGCCTCGTGGAGCAGCTCCGGGTCCTCGTGCGCCTCACGGAAGGCCTGGAGCAGGGCGTCCGCGAAGGCATCGAGCGACTCCTTGGTCTCGGTCTCGGTGGGCTCGACCATGAGCGCCTCCTCCACCACGAGCGGGAAATAGACGGTCGAGGGGTGGTACCCCAGGTCGATCACCCGCTTGGCCACATCCATCGCCCGGACGCCGGTCTCCTCCTTGAGCGGACGGGCCGTCGCCACGAACTCGTGCATCGGCCGGCCGTCCGGGTACGCCAGTGGGAACGCGCCCTTCACGCGCTCGGCCAGGTAATTCGCGTTCAACACTGCGCGCTCGGCGACCTCCTTCAACCCGTCGCGGCCGTGGAGGAACACGTACGCGTACGCGCGAACGAGCACGCCGAAGTTGCCCAGGAACCCGTGCACGCGCCCGATGGAATCCGGAGCGTCGCTCTGGAGCCGGAACGCGCCGGTCTCGTCGCGTTCGATCCTCGGGACCGGCAGGAACGGCACCAGCTCCTCGGTCACGCCGACCGGTCCGGCACCCGGTCCTCCCCCACCGTGCGGCGTGGCGAAGGTCTTGTGCGTGTTGATGTGCACGATGTCGAACCCCATGTCGCCCGGTCGGCATCGTCCGAGGATCGCGTTCAGGTTCGCCCCGTCGTAGTAGACCAGCCCACCGATGCGGTGCACCGCCTCCGTGATGCGCTCGATCTCCTCCTCGAACATGCCGAGGGTATTGGGGTTGGTGAGCATCAACCCCGCCACGTCCTCGTCGATCAGCTTCTCGAGCGCCGACACGTCGACCAGTCCTCTGTCGTCGCTCGGGATCTTGAGCGCCTGGTAGCCGGCCAGGCGCACGCTTGCGGGGTTGGTCCCGTGCGAGGAGTCGGGGATCGCCACGCGCCGACGCTGGCGACCCTGCCGCTCGTGGTGGGCCCGCATGACGAGCAGGCCGGTGAGCTCGCCGCATGCACCGGCGGGCGGCTGCAGCGTCGCGCGAGCCATCCCCGTGATCTCGCACAAGGCGCGCTCGAGGCGCCACATCAGTTCGAGCGACCCCTGGACAGAGGGGTCGGGCTGGTGGGGGTGCGCTCGCTGGAACCCCGCGAGCTGCGCGACGTTCTCCGCGATCTTCGGGTTGTACTTCATCGAGCATGATCCGAGCGGGTAGAAACCGGTGTCCACCCCGTAGTTGAGCTGCGAGAGCCGGGTGTAGTGGCTCACGAGGTCGCGCTCGACCACTTCCGGCAGGCCGGGTGCCGCCTGCCGGGCCACGTCGGCGGGCACCGGTGCCTCGGGCACGTCGAGCTCGGGCAGGCTGAACGCCCGCCGCCCGGGCCGAGAGAGGTCCTTGAGGGTCCCCTGGCGGTCCGTGGGGCCGCCGACGCGGACGGGGGCTCCCACTCGCCCGGGGACGGGCTCGGTCGGCTCCGTCGAGGGCGCCTGGCTCATGCGAGCACCTCCTTGAGCGCCATCGCGAGGCCGTCGATCTCCTCGCGGGAGCGGCGTTCGGTGACGGCTACCAGGAGGGCGTGGCCGTCGGCGTCCGGGAGCGGCACACCGGCCAGGTACCCGCGTTCGATCAGCGCGTCCCGAACCTCGTCCGCCGGCCGTGGCAGCCGGATCGGAAACTCCTTGAAGAAGGGTGCGTCGCCAAAGAGCGGCTCGACGCCGGGGACCTCCGACAGACGCTCCGCCGCGTACGCGGCCTTCGACACGCACCGACGGCCGAGCTCCGCGAGCCCCTGGGGCCCGAGCCACCCGAGGTACACGGTCGCCGCGATCGCCATCAGCGTCTGGTTCGTGCAGATGTTGGAGGTCGCCTTCTCGCGCCGGATGTGCTGCTCCCGAGCCTGCAGCGTGAGGACGTACCCGGTCCGTCCGTCGACATCGACCGTCTCCCCCACGAGCCTGCCCGGAAGCCGCCGCACGTCGTCCAGGCGCGTCGCGATCACCCCGAGGTACGGCCCGCCGTGGTTCAGGTGGTTGCCGAGCACCTGTCCCTCGGCCACCGCGATGTCCGCGCGCAGGTCACCCGGCGGCGCGAGCACGCCGAGCGACAGCGGGTCGAACACCTGGATCGCGCGCGCACCACCCGCGTGCGCCGCACCGAACAGCTCGCGCGCGGGCTCGAGAAGGCCGTACGCGTTCGGGTGCTGGACGATCACGCACGCGACGTCGTCGGCCACCTCCGGCTCGCCGCCGTGCCCGTCGACGACGTCGAATACCTCGGGTTGATACCCCGCCCCCCTCCCGTAGGTCCGCAGGGTCTGGACGTACCGAGGGTCGACGGCGGCACTCACGAGCACCCGGTCGCGTCCCGGCGAGGATCGCGCCAGGTTCACGGCCTCCGCGAGCGCGGTCGCGCCGTCGTACAGGGACGCGTTCGAGACCTCGAGCCCGGTCAGGTCGCACATCATCGACTGGTACTCGAACAGCGCCTGCAGCACGCCCTGCGAGAGCTCGGGCTGGTACGGCGTGTATGAGGTATAGAACTCGGACCGGCCGGCGAGC
>DATEQE010000193.1:0-2638 GCA_035272825.1 Actinomycetota bacterium | reverse complement strand
CCTCCGGCTGACCCAAAACGGCTCATCTCGGCGAACGGGGAACCACCGGTCGCGCGCGGCCGTCGAACCGCGATACGCCGACCGGAAGGAGCACCTCCGATGCGACCTCTTCGTCTGCCGCTCGCGATCGTCCTCGGTCTGTTCGCATTGCTCATCGCCGCGCCCGCGTGGGCGTGCGGTGGGCTCGTGAACACGAACGGGAGCGTCACGCTTGTCCGCACCACGACGCTCGCCGCCTATCACCGGGGGATCGAGCACTACGTCACGTCGTTCGAGTTCGCCGGGGGTACGGGGGAGTTCGGGTCGATCATCCCGCTCCCGGGCGTGCCGACCGAGGTGATCCGCGGCGGCGACTGGACGCTGCAACGTCTGGTGCAGGAGACGCAGCCGCAACCCGAGGCGTTCGCGCTCGCGTCGACCGCTGGCGCCGCGGAGGACAGGGCCCAGGTGATCCTCAAGACCGAGATCGACGCGCTCGACATCGTCGTGCTCGAGGGCGGCGGGACGGCAGTCGGGGACTGGGCGCGCGAACACGGCTTCTTCCTCCCGCCCGACGCGCCCGAGGTCCTGGACTTCTACGCGGAGCGGAGCCCGATCTTCATGACGGTGCGGTTCGACGCGAGCCGCGCCGCCGAGCAGGGTCTCGGCGCCGGCGACGGCACCCCTGTCCACGTCGTGATCCCGACCACGAACCCCTGGGTCCCGCTGCGGATCCTAGGTCTCGGCGCGGGACCCGAGGCGCCGGTCGAGGCCGACGTCTACCTGCTCACCGACCTCGAGCCCGCGACGCTCCCGGCGCCGCTGACCCCCGGTCTCGCGACCCGGCTGCCGCAGGGCGTGCGTCCCGGCCTCGTCCTCGAACGCAGCGAGGCCGCCTCTCCGTCGTTGCTCACCGACCTCCGGGACGACAAGGGCATGGACTGGCTGCCCTCGAGCGGCATGTGGCTCAGCTACCTGCGGGTCGACGCCCTCGCGGGCGACCTCGACTACGACCTCGCGATCGACGCGAGCGGCGCCGGCCAGCCGTCGCCCGTGGCCGCCGGCCTCGCCCCCGAGGCGGCGTCCGATCCCGCCGGCGCGCCCTCGTACGGACCCGCGATCTGGACCGCGATCGCGGTCCTCGTGCTCCTCGGCGTCGCAGCGGGACGCGAACGCCGCCGGACCGGACGCCCGGCGGTGTGAGGTCCGCGATGCGACGCCGCCTGTTCGCGGTCGCGCTCGTGGCGCTCGCCGCGTGCGCGCCGGCGTCCGCATCGACGTCCGTGCGGACGGTGGCGATCGGGATCCACTACTCGGCCTTCTCGCTCGACACGATCGACGTCGAGCCGGGCGAAACGGTGCGCTTCGTCGTCACGAACACGGACCCGATCGATCACGAGTTCATCATCGGGGACCAGGGCGTGCAGGTCGCGCACGAGCTCGGGACCGAGGCGGTCCACCCCCCACGGCCGGGGGAGATCACGATCCCGGCGGGTGAGACGGTGAGCACGACGTTCACGTTCGGCGAGCGGGATCTGCTGTTCGGGTGCCACCTTCCCGGCCACTACGTGTACGGTATGCGGGGTACGGTCGTGGTCGTCTGACCGTGCGGAGCTTGGCGGGCTCGCGACGGGTCGGTATCATCGGGGTGCGGGGTGGAGCAGTCCGGTAGCTCGCTGGGCTCATAACCCAGAGGTCACGGGTTCAAATCCCGTCCCCGCGACGAGATCTACCAGCACAAACGAAAGGGGCAGGTGCATCCGGCCCCTTCGCATTCCCCTTACATTCCCCCACGAGATCTACTCGCACTCCCGGTGGAGCCCACCCTCGACAGCGGATACTCCCTTCATTACCTGAAAGGAGAAGCTGTGAAGACACGACTTGCACGCAGGATTGCCGTGGTCGCGGCGACGTCGCGATCGTGGGCTCTGGCTTCGCGGGAACCACGATGGCCGCGAACGCTGGTCACGCCACGAGATCCGCGAACGCCGGTCTTACCTGCACCCCCGGATACAGACCGTGCATCCCCAACCGTCCGTCCGACGTGGACTGCTACGGGTGCGGAGGGAACGGACCTCGTTACACGCGCCCCGGTGTTGTCTATCGGGTCTGGGGCAGGGACCGCTACGGGCTGGACGCGGACAACGACGGCAGACGCCGTCATACACTTGCCGCCGTGGCTCACGAGTGCGGCCGGGACAGGCTTCCCTGCTTCGGTCTGTCGGCCTGCTACGCCGACCTCAAGGCCCGAACGCTGAACGGCGGCTTCGATAAGTTGACCGCCGAGGAGCGCGAGTTCGTCGGCGTGGGAACTTCCCGACGTCGGGAGGGCTCGGGCGGCTGGCACGAACCGGAGACCACGGCACTCTAGGGTCATCGGCGACGCCAGGCGGCCCGGGGCTCTCCATGGGCGGCCAAGGCTGCGGACGCGGCACCGCGGGAACGCCGGCCAACCTTCCCCGGGGGCCGGGGTCTGACACGCGAAGGCGTGCCCCCACGACCCGAACGTCCTCTCTCCCGCAACTCTCACGGGAGTCTTAGCGGTGCCTTAGCCACCGGTTGTGCGACCGCTGGTGCGGCTGTCTCTACGGTTACCCCGGCGATGTTCCCAGGGGGGGACCGCCAAGGAGGGCATGATGATTGGGACAACGATCGTGCG
>DATEQE010000192.1:0-3808 GCA_035272825.1 Actinomycetota bacterium | reverse complement strand
CGGCGACAGGACGAGGATCACCTCGTCGGCGCCGGCCTCGGACAGTCCGAGGAGCCCGTCCGCGATCCGGTCCGGGGAGCCTTCGAGCGGCACGAGGCCCTGGTCGACCGGCCGCTCGCCGCCGTCGGGATCGAGCACGACGAGGGCGCACGCGCTCCGGGCGACCTCGCCCGCGGGCCGACCCACCTCTCCGGCGAGTCGGGTGACTCGATCGTTCAACGTGGCGAACCCCTCGGGCGTGTTGCCGTACCCCGTGTACCACGTGTTCCAGGCATCGACGTGTGGGAGCGCGGCGCGGAGTACGCGATCGCCGGTGGACCCGATCATCATCGGGACGCGCCGGGCCGGCTCCGGGAGCAGCACGGCGTCCTCGACGCGCGCGAAGCGCCCCCGGAACGTCACACGGTCGCCCGCGAGCAGACGACGGACGATCGTGAACGTCTCCTCGAACCGCGACGCCCGCTCACCGAACGGGACGCCGAACGCGCGGAACTCCGTCTCGTTCCAGCCGGCGCCGATCCCGAGGACGAACCGTCCCCGGCTCACCTCGTCGATCGACGCCGCCATCCGGGCGAGCATCCCCGGAGGGTGGAAGGCCGCGCAGGCCACCAGCGGGCCGAGCCGGACGCGTTCGGTGGAAGCCGCGAGGGCCGCGAGCATCGTCCACGCGTCCCAGGGCCCGCGTTCGGGACGCCCGTCGCCTCGGTACAGCAGGTGATCGCCCACCCAGATCGAGTCGAACCCGATGGCCTCGGCCGCACGTGCCATCGAGACGATCTCGGGCCAGCGCACGTCGCGTTCGACCTCGGGGAGCTGCACGCCGACGCTGCGTGGCCGAGCCATCGGCGGAGTGTACGCTCGGTCGATCCGGACGAAGGAGGATGTGGCTCGATGCTCGCGGCGGAAGGCTTCGAGCTCGTGTTCCGCACCCTGCACATCATGGCGGGGGTCGCGTGGGCGGGATCCGCGTTCCTGTTCACCGTCTTCATCGAGCCGGCCGCCGCCAAGCTCGGTCCGGCGGGCCGGCCCGTTCATGGAGGAGACGATCGGCCGACGGAAGGTCCCCGAGATCATCACGTCGATCGCCGCCGTGGACCGTGATCGCCGGTTGGATCCTGTGGTTCCGCGACTGGGACCGCGTGGGCAGCTTCGGCGACTGGCTCGACACCTCGTTCGGGCTAGTGCTGACGCTCGGCGGGCTGGCGGCGACGGGGGCGTTCCTCGCGGGCCTGCTCGGCATCCCGCGGAACCTGAAGCGCTTGAATGAGCTCGGCGCCCAGGTCGAGGCGTCGGGCGGGACCCCGACGCCCGAGCAGGCGACCCGGATCGCCCAGATCCAGGGGCGGATGCGCGCCCTGTCCTGGCTCGACCTCTCCTTGCTCGCGATCGCCGTCTTCTGCATGGCGACCGCCCGGTCCTGGTGAGGCTCAGCCCTTCCCCGCGAGCGCGTCGAGCGCGGCCTTCATCCGCTGGATCGGTCCTTTCAGGGCGAGCTCGTCGGCGAGCGCATCGAGGCCTTCGTCGTCCCGCTCACCCCTCCATCGGTCGACCGGCGCGACCGCGTTTACCGGCACCAGCCGCTGCATCGTCGCCACGTAGTCGGCGCTCTCGACCAGACGCGCTCGGAGCGCCGGCTTGCCCTTGAGCGGGCCCGGCCTCGGCTCCGAGGAGCGGGCGTCCTCCAGAAGCACGTCGAGCGACCCGTACGTCTGCACGAGCGCGCGCGCCGTCTTCTCGCCGACCCCCCGGACCCCCGGCAGGGCGTCGCTCGCGTCGCCTCGCAGGATCGCGAACTCGAGGTAGCGCGACGCGGGGACGCCGTACTTCTCGTGCACCCCCGCCTCGTCCAGGTCGAGCAGCTCGGAGACTCCGCGCAGCGTGAACAGCAGCTTCACGCTCGGATCGCGCACGAGCTGGATCAGGTCGCGGTCGCCGCTCACGATCTCGATGCGATCGCGTTTCGCGGCGCTCGCGCAGATCGCGCCGATCGCGTCCTCGGCCTCCCAGCCGCGGGTCATCGCCTGCGACATCCCCGTCAGGTCAAGGACCTGGCGCAGCATCGGGAACTGTTCGGGCAGGTCCTCGGGGTCCTCCGGCCGGTTGGCCTTGTAGCCCGCGTACATGTCCGTCCGAGCCACGGGCCGCCACTCGTGGTCGTAGACGTGCACGATCTCATCGGGCCGTCGGGTGACGAGGAGTCGGGTGGTCATGTCGAGGTACCCGTGCACGGCGCCGACCGGCCGTCCCCCGGGTGAGCGGAGCTCCTGGCCCCACGCGAAGAAGGCCCGGTACATCAGGCTCGAGACATCCAAGAGGAGTCGATGCATGTGGGAGAGCGTAGCCGGGTCCCGGTCGATCCCCCGTCCGTGAGGAACGGAGCGCTATCGAATCAGGCGTCGCCCGGCCACTCCACGTGGAGCGCATCCAGGAGGTCGATGTCGCCCGCCGAGTGCCCGCACTCTCCTTGAAGTGGCGCGCTGCGATGCTGCGTCCCGTGGTTCACGACATGGGCGACGATCAACCAACGCGGGACGATGTCGTCCGGGTCTGAACCCAACGCCACCGACTCGGTCAGCGCTCTGTCGTGGAGGGACTCCACGTAGCTCCGCAGGCGAGTGTCCTTTTTCGAGGCAGAAGGCGTGGATGGCGGGGAGGTCGTCGAGCTCGAACCCGTGGTCCCACACATAGGTCTTGCCGACGTCGTTCCGATGCAGAGCTCGCGCCAGCTCCAGTCGACGTCGACGAGATGTCGGAGCGTCTGGAAGGCACTGCCGTCGAGAACCGTCTCGCGTCGGAACTCCTCGTCCGGGAAGGCCGGCCGCTGTCGTCAGGATGCGGTCGTTTGCCCACGCGTGGAAGCGGACGAATGCGAGGAGGCTGTCGACATCCATGGAATCATCCTAGGTGCGGTCCTTCGGCGCCTGCTTCTCTTGGCTCTGGCGCTCTCGCTCCTCGCGGCGCCAAGCCTCGACGTCCATCCCTTCCCACGGGTCATAGTCGACCTGGAGGGCCTCCTGCGGCGGCCGCGCGTCCTCCGGAACGTTGCGGAGGTTCACGCGGATCCTGTACCAGACGGTCGATCAGCCTCGCATCGGATCGACCATCACGTCGGCCGGTTGCAGCGCGGCGGCGACCTCGGGATGTCGCGCCTTCCATCGCTCGAACCCCTGCATCGCCTCGGCCTCGGTCTCCGCACGCGCGATCTCGATCAGCGGCGCCTTGGTCCGTCGCCGGCCGGTCGGACCGGTCCTCTTCCCCGGTGCGGGCGGCGGGACGATGCCCTCCTTCTGCGGCGTGCCGCGCCGGCGCTTCGACGGCTGGACGCGGGCCGGCTCGCCCTCCTGCTTCGCGTACTG
This sequence comes from Actinomycetota bacterium, assembly GCA_035272825.1. Classification (GTDB taxonomy): domain Bacteria; phylum Actinomycetota; class UBA4738; order UBA4738; family HRBIN12; genus DASSJM01. Next base: position 452 of record DATEQE010000192.1, on the reverse strand, counting down.
CGGCGGCCACGGCGCGTCGCCGAACCCCGCCGCCTCGTGCTGCGCCGCGAGCTGGAGGAGCGGCTCGAGGGAGCCGGCCACCTCGTCGATGCCCTCGGACGGGTCGCCGATGTCGGCGAAGCGCGCCGGCACCGTGTCGATCGTGAACGCGTCCGGATCGCACTCGGGGACCTCGTCCCATCGCAGCGGCGTCGAGACGCGCGCGTCCGGCGTCGGACGTGCCGAGTACTGCGACGCAACGGTGCGGTCCTTCGCGTTCTGGTTGTAGTCGAGGAAGACGCCGTGGCGCTCCTCCTTCCACCAGCGGCTCGTCGCCAGGTCCGGGGCGCGGCGTTCGACCTCCCGGGCGACCGCGAGCGCCGCCCGCCGCACCTCGGGGAACGTCCAGCGGCGTTCGACCCGCGCGTACACGTGCATCCCGCGAGACCCCGAGGTCTTCGGCCACCCGACGA
>DATEQE010000191.1:0-2027 GCA_035272825.1 Actinomycetota bacterium | reverse complement strand
CCCGTAGTGGTTGCGGTCGAAGCGATCGGCCACGGCCCCGAGCTTGTGCAGGTTGAAGTATCCGTTGCGGGCGACGAGGGGATCGAACGTCCACCGGACCTCGGCGATCCCCTGGTCGAGCGCCTGCGCGCGCTGCGCGAGCTTGAGCGCGTACCCGACCCCTCGATGACGCCGACCGGGCAGGGCAGCGAGCATGTGCGAATGCATGTGCAGCCCGTCCTCGGGATCCACCCCGGCCCACCCAAGGACGTACCCGATCGTCTCGTCGCCGTCGAACGCGCCGTACGGCACGTTCCCGCTGTCGGCGAGCGCGCGGAGCACCTCGCGCGGGAAGGGTTCGGGGCCCGCCCACGTGGCGTCCATGACCCGCAGGATGCGATCCGCGTCCTCCAGCTCTGCGAGCGGTCGGAGCTCGACGCCGGCGGCGCGAGCCGCCTCGAACGCCAGCTCCCAGGGGTCGCGCTCCACGGCGCCGGAGTCTAGCCATCCCCCGGAACCGACACCGGGCGCTGGGGACCTCGGCCGCAAGGCGAAGGGCCCGCGGCGAGCGCGGGCCCTTCGGCGGAACGTCTTCCGGCTCGGCTACCCGCCCGAGGGGGGCGGCAGCTCCTGCCACTCGTCCTCGTCCAGATCCTTGCCGCGCCGGCGCTTGAAGACGGCAACGACCGCCGCCACGATCGCCGCGATGAACGCGATCTTCATCAGCTTGCCGAAGAAGCCGCCCTTCTTCGTTTCCTCAGTTCCTTCGGACATCGCCGCCTCCTCCTCGCCGCGTGGGCCTGGTTGGACTTGAACCAACGACCTCATCCTTATCAGGGATGCGCTCTCACCGAGCTGAGCTACAGGCCCAAGGGGACGCTGCAGGGGCCTTCACCCGGCCCGGCGGCAAGCGTACGCGTGGCTCCGAAAGGGTGTCAATCGTGAGCGCGAGCAGCGGGGATCCGAGCGAGGGGGGTCGCGCTACCTGCGTTCGGACAGCGTGACCTCGATGCCGCCGACGACGTCGGAGAGCAGGTTGTACAGGAACACGATGAAGACGTTGATCAGCGTCCACAGCACGACGAGCGTGATCCCGATCGACAGGCCGCGGGTGAACAGCCACCCGCCGTGGATCTCGAAGGACTGGTCCGCGAACAGGTCCCGGATCAAGCGCGTGAGGGAATCGAGCGCGCCGATCGCCCCCAAGATCGCATACAGGATCATCATCGCCCCGATGATCACCGCCATCACGCACAGGTAGAACAGGAACGAGATCTTGAGTACCGACCAGGGGTCGACCTTGCGCAGCACGACCCTGGCCTGACGCGAGCGGGCCCGCGAGGGTTTCGTGTGTCCGCGCTGTGCGCGGGCGGGAGCCTCCGCGGGCGGCGCGGGGACGGGCGGGGCCACGGTGGCCTGGTCGGCGGGATCGCTCACGGGTTCGGGCTCTTTCTACGCGGCGGCAGGCCCGGCGGCAACTACGTGGGCTCGCCCGGTGGTCCGAACACGAGCCGCGCGTGCAAGGGCGTGATCGAGCCGAGCGTGACGACCGCGACCACCCACGACGCCGTCCCGACCTCGTCCTGCACGAGGAGGCCCCCCACGGCTACGCCGACCCCGCACGCGGCGGCCACCGCGAACGCGGCCGCCGCCGGCAACCGGCGCCACAGCACGAACACCGTCAGCAGACCGAGCGCGCTCGCGCCCACGATCGTCGCGACACCGGCACCGGTCGACACGATGGGATTATCTCTCGAGGACGGCCACGGTGGATCCCACGACCCCGCTCGAGCACGACCTGCGGATCATCCTCGCGATCCAGTCCCTGCGCGCGTTCGGCTACGGATTCGCGAGCGTGGTCCTGGGCGCGGCGCTCGCCGACGGCGGCCTCTCAGACGGCCAGGTCGGACTGGTGTTCGCCGCGATCCTCGCCGGCAACGCCCTGGTCTCGATCGCGATCGGTCTCGCCGGAGATCGCATCGGCCGGCGTCGCGCGTACGTCCTGCTGCTGTTCGTGATGAGCGCGGCCGGCGTCGCGTATGCGCTCT
>DATEQE010000190.1:0-4339 GCA_035272825.1 Actinomycetota bacterium | reverse complement strand
TGCGGCGCGCTCGTCGACACCGCGATCGGATCGCTCGGCGCCGACGCGTCAGGCGTGGCGCTGCTCTCACCCGACGGTGCCGAGCTCGAGCGGGTGGCGGCCCGCGGGTTCCCCGACGACGTGCTCGCGGCGTGGTCCCGCTTCCCGGCCGATACGCCTGTCATCGCGAGGGACGTGATCCAGGAGCGTTCGGTCGTGACGGTCGGGAGCGCCAAGGAGGCGCTCGAGCGGTACCCCTTGCTGGCGAGCTTCGGCGAGGGCGATCCCATGGGCGCCCAGGCTGCGGCGCCCTTGTTGGCGGGCGACGAGCTGCTCGGTGTCCTCGGCGTGTACTTCCGCGCGCCGAGGCGCTTCTCGCTCGAGGACGAGTCGCTCCTGCTCGCGATCGGACGCCAATGCGGTCAGGCCATCGAACGCGCGCGCCTGTTCGAGGCGGAGCAGCGCGCATTGCGACGCGCGGCGCGCCTGCAGGAGGTGACCGCCCGGCTCGCGCGGGCCGTGACCACGGAGGACGCATCGAGGGCGATCCTGCGCGGTGCGACCGGCGGCGTCGGGGCGGACGCAGCGTCGATCGCCCTGGCGAGCGACGACGGGCAATCGTTGCGGGTCAGCCCCGGGCTCTTGTCGAGCGGAACGCTCCGGCTCCGGCCCCCGCTCGAGATCTCGATGAACGACCGCACCGTGCTCGCCCACGTCTACCGGAATGGCCGCGCGCTGTGGATCGCCTCCCCGGACGAATGGGAGTCGAGATTCGAGGAGGGGTACGCGACCCAGGGTGATCTCGGGCGCTGCGTGTACGCGGTGCCGATCGTCGCCAAGGGCGAGGCGATCGGCGCGCTGGCCGTCTACTTCCAGGAGGAGCGAGGGAAGCCGTCGGCCGAGGAGGCCGAGCTGATCAGCTCGTTCGCGCACCAGGCCGGGGTCGCCCTGGAACGGGCGCGCGCGTATGAGGTCGAGCACGAGGCCGCCATGACGCTCCAACGCAACCTGATGCCCGAAGGGACCGGCTACTCGACCACCGTCGACGTCGATGGACGCTACCTCCCGGCCACACGCGGGGTGCACGTGGGCGGGGACTGGTACGACATCGTCGACCGGCCGGACGGCACCGTCGCGTTCGCCGTCGGCGACATCGCGGGCCACGGGCTCCAGGCCGCCGCGGCGATGGGGCAGGTCCGCAGCGCCTGGCGCGCGCTCGCGCTGTCGATGACGGAACCGAACGCGATCCTCGCTTCGCTCGATCGGTTCGCAGGAGGCGTGGACGGCGCCTTCTTCTCGACCATCCTCACGCTGTTGCTCGACCCGTCGCGGAACGAACTGCGCTACGCCTCGGCCGGCCATCCGCCCGCCCTCGTGATCGAGCCCGAGGGTTCGACGAGGTTCCTCGAAGGTGGCAGATCGGTGCCGCTCGGTCTGCCGTTCGACCTGCCCAGACCCCAGGCGCACGAGCGGCTCGGCCCTGGATCGATCCTGGTCGTGTACACAGACGGCCTCGTCGAACGCCGGGAGGAGCCACTGGACCGGGGTCTCGAACGGCTCGCCCAGGTGGCCTCGCGCGTGCGCGCCGGCTCGCTGACCGAGATCTCCGACGGGCTGCTCGAGCTCGTCGCCGACGATCGTCACGACGACGTCGCGCTCCTGACGATCGGACCCCGGCGCCCGGTGGGGGTGTTCCGCCGCACCTTCCCCGCGGATGCCCACGAGCTCGCAACGATGCGTGCCGAGCTCCGCACGTGGCTCGAGCGCTCCGGTCTGCCGACGGAGACCCGGGAGGACGTCGTGCTCGCGTGCACTGAGGCGGCGACCAACGCCATCGAGCACGCGTACATCGGTCGTCGCGGCGACGTGCTGATCGAGGCCGAGTCCGAGGATGGGGCGCTCGAGGTCTCAGTGACCGACTACGGCCGGTGGCGTCACCCGCGCCCGGACGATTCGCGGGGTCGGGGCCTCGAGCTCGTTCGAGCGGTGATCGGCGACATCGACGTGGAGCGGGGCGAGGGCGGCACCACGGTCCGGATGCGAGTCGGGATCCCGTGAGGTCGACCGAGCTCGCCACGATCGAGTTCGGGCAGGCTGAACGTGCGACCGTCGTCACGATCGGCGGCGAGGTGGACCTGTCCAACGCCGATCGGCTGCTCGACGAGCTTATGACGCGCGTCGGCACGACGCCCTGGCTGGTCCTTGATCTCACCGGATGCTCGTACCTCGACAGCGCAGGCCTGCGGATGATCGCGCGGGTTGACGTGCGATGCCGCACCGTGGGTTCGGGGCTCAGACTGGTGATCGACCCCGGGAGCTCGATCGATCGCGTGCTCGCGATGACGCACATGGATGAGGTGCTGACCGTCGACCCGCTCCTGCGGGAGGCGCTCGCCTCGGCGCTCGAGGAGGTCGAGGACAGTGCCGAGCCCGGCCTCGAGGGCGCCGACGGGAGTGCGATCGAGCCCTAGGGGGTGCGGGCGTCGGCCCGGGTGCGTTCGATGCTCTCGGCAGCGCCGCCTCGCAACAGCTCGGTGTCGCCCGCCGCACCCACGAACCGGAACCCCCGCCGAGCCATCTCGACCGCCCGCCCGATCGACGGTGCGTGGATGCCAGCGACGATGGCGTGTTCGGAGGCGGCCGCCACGACCCGGTCGAGCGCCTCGAGAAGATCGTGCGAGCCGAGGTCGGCGAAGCCCTCGAACCCCAGCGCGAGGCTCAGGTCGGCGGGGCCGACGTACACGCCGTCGAGACCGGGGGTGGCGCAGATCCCTTCGACGTTGGTCAGCCCCGCCGCGGTCTCGATCTGCGCGAACGTGAGGATCGCGGCGTTCGCCGCGTCGGTCTGCCCGCGACCCGTCCCGAACGCCGATCGGACCGGCCCGTAGCTCCGAGCGCCGAGCGGTGGGTACCGACAGAAGCGCACGAACGCGGCCGCGTCCTCGGCGGTGTCTACCATCGGGCAGATCACGCCTCGCGCGCCCAGGTCCAGCGCGCGCATCACGCCGGCGGGGTCGTTCCAGCCGAGGCGGACGAACGGGACGGCGCCGGCGCGCTCGATCTCGCCGACCACCTCGCCCAGGCGTTCGAGCGTGTGCTCGCCGTGCTGGAGGTCGACCGTCACGGCGTCGAAGCCGGCCGCCGCCAGGACCGAGGCCGCCGACGCGCCCCCGAACGTCGACCACGCGTTCAGCGCCACCTCGCCCGCGGCCCACCGGTCGCGAACTGGATCGGACATGGGCCGCATCGTAGACGCGATCGCGGCGCCTCGCGCCGAACGAACCCTCGGGCAAGGACCCGTCACTCGTCGACAAGGAACCGCAAACGTTCCGTGTCTTGCTCAGGTGGCTTCGAGGTAAGCGCGGACGTGCTCGGCGTGTTCGCGCACGTGTCGGCTCTGGTGGCTGCCGTCGCCGAACATCCGGAACAGGCTCGGCCCCGCTCTCTCCCCGAAGCGTTCGCCGGGGAGTGCTCGCGGGGTCTTGGGGATTCCTGCCGATCCCTTGGCCGATCCCTTGGCCGATCCCTTGGCCGTCCTCGCCGTCGCGGACCTCGACCGAGAAGCGGTTCCCGGCCTCGACCTCAGGCGCCGACGTCACGACCTTATCCACCTCCGTGCGGACGTTCGAGCCGCTCGAGGTGCCCGCGGATCTCCATGAGCACCGACTCGATGTCGAGGACGAAGTCCGGCTCCAGGTCGGCCAGCTTCTCGAGCGCGTTCTCCAGCGTGTTGCCCGCGCTCTCGGCATCGGTGATCGAGTCCACCAGCACCACCGCGTAATCCGCCTGGAACGGCTTGCCGTCCCACGGGCAGTGACCCCCGTTCCGGATCACCTGCTCCGCGAGGAACTCTCGGCCGCACCGCCGGCACGTCCCCTTGATCTTCACGCGATCTCCCTCTGCTCCCTTGGCCGCTCCCCTGGCCGCTCCCTTGGCCCAGCTGGGCCTGCCGCCGGCCGAGCCCGGTACGCCCGGATCAGGTCGACGAGCCGGTCCGCCAGCTCGAACGGGTCGACCGGGCGAACGAGCCACGCGTCCGCCCCCGACCAACGGGCGAGCCACGCGTCGTGCTTGCGTTCGAGCACGATCACGATCGGCCCACCGTACGGCTCGACCGCGCCGCGCAGGTCGCGCGCGAGCGAGAACGCTCCCGCCCTCGAGGCGATCTCGTCGGCGACGACCGCGTCGGGGCGCTCGCGCAGCCCGATCCGGGCGCCCCGCTCGCCGTCCTGCGCCTCCAGGAACGACACGGACTCGCCGAGGCGGCGTTCGATGCTCGCGACCGAGATCCGCAGCAGGTCTCGTGACTCGGCGTCGGGCGACACGAGCAGGACCTTCACGCGGCGCATCCTATCAACCG
>DATEQE010000189.1:0-4005 GCA_035272825.1 Actinomycetota bacterium | reverse complement strand
CGCGCAGACCGACATGCGCTGGACCACCTCCCCCCGGCTCTCCCTCGAGCTCGCCCTGATCCGCGCCACGATCCCCGAGACCGACGCCGCCCCCGAGGCCCTCGTCTCCCGCCTCGAACGCCTCGAACGCGTCGCCGGCATCCAAGCCGGTGGTGGCTCCGGGGGCTCCGGGGACGCGGTCTCGGTCTCGTACTCGCCGCCGCGGTCGCGCTCCGGGGACGCTCAGGCCGAGACTGGCGGCGGCTCCCAGTCGCCCGCTACCGCGACCCCTGCGCCCCCGGAGCCAACTCCGACCACCCCACTCGCCACCGACGCCGTTGGGGCGGGGGGGCCGGGTGGGGCCGGAACCGGGGAAGCGGCCGACTCGGCGCCATCGGCGGAAGAGAAGAAGCGCAAGCGACCGGCGAGGGGTGCCGCAGCGAGCAGCGCCGAAGAGGCCGCGTCCGGTCCGGCCCCGCCCGGTACGGACGCTGAGACAGCAGCCGTCCCCGTGCTGGGGGCGGGGACCTCGGCCGTCGACGTGACCATGCTGCGCAGCAACTGGCCCACGGTGATCTCGCACCTGCGCGGTTCGGGCAAGGCGGTGCTCCCCTCGTTCCTCGAGATCGCGACGCCGGCGGCCTTCGACGGGACGACGCTCGAACTGGTCTTCCCCCCCGAGCGCCCCTACGGCGTCCAGAAGGTGCTCGAGCGCGAGGGTGAGCTCCGGCAGGCGCTCCAGGACCTGTTCGGCATCGCGCCGACGATCAGCTGCGTGATCCGCGAGCCCGTGGCCGGCCCGGTCGAACCCGTCGAGGACGAGCCGCTGTCGGAGGAGGAGGCGCTCGCACGCCTCGCCGCCGAGCTCGGCGCCACGCCCGCGACCGAGGACGGCTCCTAGGTGTACGAGGGCCCGATCCAGGACCTGATCGACGAGCTCTCGCGCCTCCCGGGCATCGGCCCGAAGTCGGCGCAGCGGCTCGCGTTCCACCTGGTGAAGGCGCCGCCCGACGACGCCAAGCGGCTCGCCGAGTCGATCGTCCAGGCGAAGGAGCGCATCTTCTTCTGCAAGGAGTGCGGCAACGTCGCCGAGGGCGAGCTCTGCCGCATCTGCCGCGACGAGGGTCGCGACCGCACGACGCTCTGCGTCGTCGAGGAGCCGAAGGACGTCTCGACGATCGAGAAGGCGGGCGTGATCAAGGGGCGATACCACGTGCTCGGCGGCGCGATCAGCCCGCTCGACGGGATCGGCCCCGAGGACCTGCGCGTGCAGGAGCTGCTCGACCGCGTCCAGCGCGACGGCGTGACCGAGGTGATCCTCGCGACCAACCCCAACCTGGAGGGCAACGCCACCGCGATGTACGTCGCGGCGATGCTGAAGCCGTTCGGTGCGCGGGTGACCCGGCTGGCGAGCGGGCTGCCGGTCGGCGGCGACCTGGAGTACGCCGACGAGGTCACGCTCTCACAGGCGCTCGAGGGCCGCCGGGAGATGTGAGCTGAGCGAGACCCAACAGGAGACGGTCCGCCGGGACCGCCGCGTCGAGCTGATCGCCGCGATCATGCTCTCTGCGGCGACCGTGGTCACCGCGTGGAGCGCGTACCAGGCCACCCGATAGAGCGGCGACCAAGCCGGCAACTACACGGAGGCGTCGGCCACCCGAACCGAGTCGGTGCGGTCGTCGACCCTGGCGAACCGGCAGATCCTGATCGATGTCGACACCTTCCTGAACTGGCTTGACGCCGAGCAATCGGGCGACCACGACCTCGCCGACGACATCCATGCGCGGATGCGCCAGGAGTTCCTTCCCGCGTTCGACGCCTGGCTCGAGACCGCGCCCACTGGTTCGATCCCGGACGGCACACCCTTCGAGCGCTCCGAGTACCGTCTCGCATCGGAGGAGGAGGCGAAGCGGCTCGAACGCGAGGCCGCGGGGCTGTTCGCGGACGGGAACGAGTCGAATCGCGTGGGCGACGACTTCGTCCTGGCCGCGGTGCTGTTCGCCTCGGTCCTGTTCTTCTCGGGCCTGGCCGGGACGTTCGACTCGCTCCGCGCGCAGCTCTTCCTGCTGATCCTGGGTGGCGTGATGCTCGTGATCGGAACGATCATCGTGGCGACCCTGCCGCAGAACGTCGGGTTCTAGCCGCGAACGGCCGTTGGTAGGCTCGACCCCATGCCCGAGACGCCGGACCCGCTCGAGGAGTTCCCGCGCCAGGTCGCACGGACGCGCGGCTTCTCCCTGGGCGTGCCTCGGTCCTTCACCGTCTCGCCCGACGGCGAGCGGGTCGTCTACCTCCGTACGAAGACGGGCGAGGATCCCGTCAGCTGCCTGTGGGTGTTCGAGGTCTCGGGGGCCAAGGAACGGCTCGTGTTCGACCCGGGGGAGGAGGAGGCCGAGCGCGACCTCACCGAGGCCGAGCGCGCCCGCCGCGAGCGCGCACGAGAGCGTTCGTCGGGCGTCACGGCGTACGCAACCGACGAGGCGGTTCGGCGAGCGGTCTTCACGGTCGGCGGCCGGATGTTCCTCGCCGACCTGATCGAAGGATCCGCTCGCGAACTGAGCGCGCCGGGAGCCGTCGACGACCCGCGCCTGGACCGGTCGGGCGAGCGGATCGCGTTCGTGGTCGACGGGACGCTCCACGTCCGCGAGATCGAGGGCGGCGTGCGAGAGCTGGCCTCGCCGGACGCCCCCGACACGTACTGGGGCCTGGCCGAGTTCGTCGCGGCCGAGGAGATGGAACGCTCCCGCGGCCATTGGTGGTCCCCCGACGGCTCGAAGCTCGCCGCCACCCACGTCGACGAGCGCGACGTGCAGGTCTGGTTCATCGGCGATCCGACGGACCCCGCGGCCGAGCCCCGTCCGGTCCGTTACCCGCAGGCGGGCACGAACAACGCCGTCGTCACGCTGTGGGTGTTCGACGTGGAGAGCGGCGAGCGCCTCGAGATCGCGTGGGATCGCGAACGGTTCCCCTACCTGGCCCGCGTCGAGTGGAGCGAGGGGTCGCCGCTCACGCTGCTCGTCCAGACCAGGGACCAGCGGACCGTGAGCCTCCTGTCGGCCGAGGATGCGAGCGGGGAGACCACGATCCTGTCGGAGCAGACGGACCCCAGATGGATCGAGCTCGTCGAGGATGCGCCGGTGCGCCTGTCCGATGGGCAGGTGGTGGATGTCGTCGCCGATCCCGAGACGGACACCTACGTCTTGACGGTCGCGGGCGAGCTCGTGACCCCGCCGGGTCTGCAGGTCCGGGCGGTCCTGTCCGCCGGCGCGGGCGTGCTCTTTCGAGGGTCCGACGGCGACCCGACCGAGGTCCACCTGTGGCGCTGGGCCCCCGAGGGCGGCGCGGTCCGGCTGTCGGAGGAGCCCGGGGTGCATTCGGGCGCCGAAGGCGGCGACGTGCTCGTGCGGACCTCGGCCACGCCGTACGCCGCGAGATCGGTCGCGGCCGTCACGCGCTCGGGCCAGGTCGTGGGGACGATCGAGAACGTCTCGGAGACGAGCGTGATCGAGCCGCGACCGCGCTTCCTCACGCTCGGCGAGCGAGAGCTGCACGCGGCGCTGCTGCTCCCGGGCGGTCGTGAGCCCGACGGACCGCTGCCGGTGCTGATGGATCCGTACGGTGGGCCGCACGGCGCTCGGGTGCTCAAGGCCGCCGGCGCGCACCTCACGTCGCAGTGGTTCGCGGACCACGGGTTCGCGGTGCTGGTGGTCGACGGGCGGGGGGTCGACGGTCGCGGGCCCGCGTGGGACCGGGCCGTCTATCGTGACTTCACCGTCACGCTCGAGGATCAGGTCGACGCGCTCCATGCGGCGGCCGAGCGGTTCGACTTTCTCGACCTACAACGCGTCGGGATCCGTGGATGGTCGTTCGGGGGCGAGCTGGCGGCGATGGCCCTGCTCTGGCGGGCGGACATCTTCCGCGCGGGCGTGGTCGGCGCGCCCGTGACCGATCAGCACTTATACGACACCTTCTATACGGAGCGGTTCATGGGCCTGCCCCAGGAGGAGCCCGAGGCCTACCGGCGGA
>DATEQE010000188.1:0-3618 GCA_035272825.1 Actinomycetota bacterium | reverse complement strand
ACCCCGGTCGACGCTCGCTCCTGCGAGATGCGGTCGTGCGGCTGCGAGCCTCGGACGCCGCGACCGAGGCGACGATCACTTTGTCGGCCGAGGGCGTCGCGGTGTCCAACGGTGCGCCCGTGGGTCGCCGGCCGCACCTCGTGATCGTCGCCGATGCCTTCGACCTGATCGAACTCGCCGGCGCCCCGCTGCGGTTCGGCTTGCCGGACGCCTTCCGCCCACAGGGACGGGCGGTGATCCGCCTGATCGCGACGCGGCACGTGCGAGTATCAGGCATGATCCTCCATCCGATCCGGCTCTCGAGGTTCACGCGGCTTCTCTCGGTGACGTCGTGAGCGTCGAGGCCGACCCCGTTCCCCTCCCGGCGCCACCGCTCCGGCACCGCCGTTGGATCCCCGTGGCGGGGCTCGCCGTCGTCCTGGCCGCGGTGACGTCCGGCGGCTACCTCACCGCCGACGCGCTCGGCGAGGTCCAGGACGGGGCCGTTGCCGTGAACGCCTCGGTCCGGGTCACCCCGTTCCCCGGCTGGGAGCTCGCCGGCCGCTCGACCGATCCCGACCGGATCCGCCTCACCAGCGGCAGCACCAGCCTCGACGTCGCCGCCCTCCCGTTCGACGGGACCGACGTCGACCTGCTCCGTCGGTACGTCGACGACATCCTGGAGCCCGACGCCGAGCAGTTCCGGGTCTCCGAGGAGGTCGAACCCGTCCGGCTCGCGTCCGGGCTCGCCGGGTCCCGGATCGCGTATGTGGGTCTGTTCGGCGACGTGCAGGCGCCGATCGAAGGCGAGGTGACCGCCGTGGTGTCGCCTTCCGGGGAGGGCGTGATCTTCGACGGGTGGGCGCCCGCCGGGCAGCTCCAGTTCGAGATCGACGAGATCGACGCGATGATCGAACGCGCGGAGATCGCCTGATGGGCGAGCGGCGAGGGGGCCGGCTCACGATCGAGCCGCAGATCGTCCGGATGCCTCGCGACTGGGGTCGCCAGACGTCGTTGTTCCAGTGGCGGCAGCCCGCCTTCTGGTTGTACGCGGTGATCGTGGTCGTCGCCGCCGTGTACACGGTCTCCCAGCAACAGCTGTTCCAGAAGCTGTCCCCGTCGGGGTGGGCGCTGTCCTGGGGGCTCCTCCTCCTCTACGGGCTCCCGCTGTTCCTCGCGATCTACCTGCTCGACCTGTACGAGCGCGAGCCGATGTCACTCGTGCTCGGCGCGCTCGTGTGGGGCGGCGTGGCGGCCACGGTGCTCTCGGGCATCGCGAACGAGGGATGGGGCCTGGTCGTCGCGCGCCTCGGGGGACCGGTGTTCGCGGCCGAGTGGACGGCCGCCCTGACGGCGCCGTTCGTCGAGGAGACCGTGAAGGTCGCCGGCGTCGTCCTGATCTACCTGATCGCCCGGGATGAGATGGACGACATGATGGACGGCTTCGTCTACGGCGCGATGGTCGGGCTCGGCTTCACGCTGGTCGAGGACGTCTTCTACTTCATCGCGATCTTCGGCGGCTCGCCCGGTGGGGTGCTCGCCGGCTTCTACGTGCGCGTGGTCTCCAGCGGCTTCTACGGGCACGTGCTGTACACGGGGCTGTCCGGCATGGGGGTCGCGTACTTCGTGTCGAGGCGCGGCGAGGTCGCGTTCGGGCGGCGGCTGGCGGTGGCGCTCGGGCTGTTCGGCGCGGCGGTGGCGGCGCACTTCCTGTGGAACTCGCCCTTCCTGAACCTCTTCCCGTCGAGCGTGGACGACCTCGGAGACTGGCTCCGGATCCCCTTCGCTGCGGCCGTCAAGGGCGCGCCCCTGCTGCTGTTCGTGGTCGTGATGGTCCGGCTGGCCCGCAGGCGCGAGCGCGTGTGGCTCGAGACGGCGCTGCGCTCGGAGGTCGACTCGCCCTGGCTCTCCGAGGTCGAGCTCCGGGTGCTCCTCGACCCGAGCGCGCGGCGCCGGTCGCGGCGCGAGATGGGTGCCCGCGCCGGCGACGCTGCCGAACGACTCCTCAAGCGCCTGCAGAAGGAGCAGATCAACCTCGCGATGGTGCGTACGCGTGCCACCTCCGACGACGATCCGGAGCTGGTGCGACAGCGGGCCCTGTGCGCGTCGCTGCGCAACGCGCTGCTGGCGATGCCGGGCGCCGCGCTGGCCGGGACGCGCCGCGAGGGTTGATCCCGGCGCCCTTGCGACACCGGGACACAGCGGGGAGCGCGGGTAGGCTTCGGCCGTGAGCCTGACCGACGACGTTCTCGCGGGCGACCCCCGAGCGGTCGCCCGGGCGATCTCGATGGTCGAAGACGGCGCGCCCGGTCTCGAGGCGCTCTCGGCGGAGCTGTTCCCCCGGACCGGACGCGCGTACACGGTCGGGCTCACGGGCTCGCCGGGGGTCGGGAAGTCCACGATCGTGGGCGAGCTGGTCGGCGCGGCGAGGGCGCAGGGGCGTTCGGTCGCGGTGCTGGCGATCGACCCGACGTCGCCCTTGTCGGGCGGCGCGTTGCTCGGTGATCGACTGCGGATGCAGACACACGCGACGGACCCCGGCGTGTTCATCCGCTCGATGGCGACGCGAGGACACCTCGGTGGCATGGCGCTCGCCGCGCCCGAGGCGATCCGGGTCCTGGACGCGGCGGGCCACGACCTGGTGATCGTCGAGACCGTGGGGGTCGGACAGGCGGAGGTCGACGTCGCCGCCGCGACCGACACCACGGTGGTCGTCGTCTCGCCCGGCTGGGGCGACGCGGTCCAGGTCGCGAAGGCCGGGATCTTGGAGATCGCGGACGTCTTCGTCGTGAACAAAGCCGATCGCGAGGGCTCCGAGGTTGCGGTTCGCGACCTCCAGCAGATGCTGCGGATGGGTCCCGAGCTACCGTGGACGCCGCCGGTGGTGCCGACCACCGCGACCGAGGGCGCCGGCATCGACGATCTGTGGGCCGCGCTCGAGTTCCACCGCGCCCATCTCGCGTCCTCCGGCGAGCTCGAACGGGGACGGCGCGACCGGTTGCTGCGGGAGGTCGAGAGCCTCTCGCTGGAGAAGCTCCGTGGCCACGCGCGCGACCTCCTTGCGAACGACGGCTCGCTCGCCACCGATCTCACGGAGCGTCGAGCGGACCCCTACCGGACCGCGGCTATCCTGGAGGAACGGATCACCCAAGGTCCGTGACCGGATCGGGCGCGGGTCGCGCCGGCGCAGCGAGTACACGGAGCACCGAGGAGGAGGATGGTCGAGCAACGCGAACGACGATCCGCGGGGGACACACGGCTGTCCGAGGCTCGGACCCTCTCGGGCGAGTCGCTCGAGCCCCTGTACGGCCCCGCCGACCTCGCGGGGTTCGACCCCGAGGCCAAGCTCGGACGCCCGGGCGCCTACCCGTTCACCCGGGGCGTCTACCCCTCGATGTACCGCGGCCGGCTGTGGACGATGCGGCAGTTCGCCGGGTTCGGTTCGGCCGCCGAGACCAACGCGCGCTACCGCTTCCTGCTCGAACGCGGCCAGGGCGGTCTGTCGGTGGCGTTCGACATGCCGACGCTGATGGGTCGGGACTCCGACGACCCGCTCGCCGAGGGCGAGGTCGGACGGTGCGGCGTGGCGACCGACACGCTCGAGGACTTCGAGGCGCTGTTCGACTCGATCCCGCTCGG
>DATEQE010000187.1:0-6788 GCA_035272825.1 Actinomycetota bacterium | reverse complement strand
CCAGTGGGCGACCGTCGTCCCGCGCGCCTGGACGCTCGCGTTCGCCGAGATGTCCGACGCCGAGCTCCCCGACGCGCTGCCCGAGTCGTGGATCGAGCAGGTCGAGTTCGACATCCGTGCGGAGGTCCCCGCCACGTTCTCCGAGCCCCCGCTTGACCGGGACGCGCTGGACGACCGGACCGAGCGGACGATCGAGGAGGTCAAGCGGACCTGCTTCCCATTCTTCGGTCTGCTTCCGTGAAGGCGTAGCCTGGACGCGTGAGCGAGTTCGGACGGAGCGGGTCACAGCTGCCGCACGACGAAGCGTCTTAGAAGGAGCACTTGAAGGAGGTCGAGGAGGACCTCCACAACGAGTATGAGGCCGAGCGAGTCGCGAAGGCGCAGCCGACGAGGGAGCGCCCGTGGTGGAAGCTCTGGGCGACGCGATTGGGTCAGTAGGGCCTAGCCGCCGGAAGCCCGCTCGAGCAGCGCCTGGATCGTGCGTTCGATGAGTCGCGCCCTTGTCTCGGGCCGTTTGGCGTCGGTGATCGAACGAACGTACTCGCGCCTGTGCGAGAACGAGAGGCCCTCGAACGCCGCGCGTGCCGGGCTCGTTCCGCGCGAGCGCATCCGCGAGGTCGTCGGGCACCTCGACCTCCCGGGGCGCATCGTCGTTGCGGACGACGACGGTGAGCGTGTCGCCGACCGAGACGCCGGCCTCGGCCATGATCGCCTTCTGCACGCCGAGCACCGACCCGCCGCCCATGCGGACGATCGAACCCCGGTAGGGAACGCCGTCGAACGTCGCGGTCACGGGGATGCGGCCCTTCCCGCCCAGCTCCTCGATCACCTCGGGCGGCACGTCGACCAGGTGACCTCCGCCACCACGGCCGCTCGGGCGTACCGGGGCTCGGAATCTGACCTCCGCCATCCGCCAAGCCTACGTGGGCCCAGCCCTCGGCGGACCGCTCGACGTGCGCTCAGCCCTCGGTGGCACCGCTCGACCCGTAGCGCCGGGAGATGGTGCCGACGCCCCAGCGGTACAGGGGCGGGGTCAGGACGCGGAACGCCTGGAGCGCGGCGAGCACTCGGGGGATCGAGATCTCCGGCGCCGTGCCTTTGCGGACGACGTCGACGATCAGCTTCGCGACGTCGTCGGGGTCCAGCCGGACGATCGACGGACCCGTCGCCGGGAAGCCCTCGGTGGGCGAGAAGCCGGGGTTCACGCTCGTGACCAGGATCCCCTTGGGGCCGAGCTCGTGGTACAGCGCCTCGCTGAACGCGACGACCGCGTGTTTGGTCGCGCCGTAGATCGCGGCCCCGGGGGTCGCGAACCGACCAGCGAGCGACGCGACGTTCACGATGTGACCCCGCCGCCGGTCGAGCATCATGGGTAGGAACAGCTTGGTGCCGAGGACGACGCCCCGCAGATTCACATCGACCACGCGGTTCAGGTACTCGATGTCCGTGGTCTCGAAGGGGCCGCCGCCGCGGATGCCGGCGTTGTTGATCAGGACGTCGCAGCGTTCGAACGTGGTCGCCACCCGGTCGCGAAGCTCGGTGAGTTGGTCGAGTTCCGTCACGTCACAGCGGACCGCGAGGGCAAGGCCGCCCTCCGAGGCGATCCGCTCGGCGAGCGCCTCGAGGCGCTCGAGCCGGCGCGCGGCGAGCACGACGCGAGCGCCCGCTCGGCCGAACCGGAGCGCGGTGAGCTCGCCGAAGCCCGACGACGCGCCGGTGACGACCACGACCGATCCTCGGAGCTCCACGTCAGGCCTCGTCTCGGGTCATCGCCGCGCTCCTCGTACGATGGGATCGATGGACGTTATCGGATCGCACGCCGCTCGCCTGCCGGCCCTCGACGACCGCTGGACGCCGGGCGTGGTCGGGCGCGAGGAGCTGATCGAGGGCTTGCGTTCGGGCGCCGTGGCCGGACCCGAGATCAGCCACCCGCTCGACAACGTGCTGCGCAACATCCGGCTGCTCCACGAGGGCGATCCCGACAAGCAATTCGGGATGACGGGGCTCCAGACGCTCTACCCCGATGAGATCCTCGACCTCGTGGGTCGGGCGGCCGGGTTCGAGCCCGATCGAACGGCCACGACGGGCCCCGTCCCCGTCGATCCCGAACGCGTGCTGGACGCGTGTGCCCAGGCCGGAGACCGGTTCGCCGGCGCGATCTGGCGCCGCGAACGGGTGATCCTCGCGACGGGTCACCCGGTGGGGCTCGCCCACCTGTACATCGAGGTCGGGCGGCTGCTCCGCGCCGGCGGCGCGACCATCATCGAGCCGGCCGACGGGGAGACCTGGCACGACGCGGATCGCCCCCACCCGTGGCAGATCCGTTACCTTGACGGCGTCGCCATGCTGACGGACGAGGCTAGCGCTCGGCACACCCACGCCGGGGATGCGATGGATCGGATGCTCGACGACGCGACGCCAGACCTGGTGTTCGCCGATCACGGGTTCGCGGGGGCCGCGATCGAACGCGGCATCGACACGGTGTCGATCGCCGACGTGAACGACCCCGCCCTGCTCGTCGCCCAGGCCCAGGGCAGGACCCGCACCGTGATCGTGATGGACGACAACGTCGCCCCGCAGGCGTACTGGCCCTGCTTCCAGGCGATCGCCGCCCGCCTCCCCTGACCGCACTTCGTTGGCATCTCCCTGCGTCGAGAGCTCGGTGCGCGCGTCCGAGCGGTGAGCCGGATAGGATGAACGTCATCTTGACGATCACACCCACTCCAGAGGCACGGTTCGAACGCGTGAATGGAGCCGCAGGCTCCATGACGACCATCGGGACCAGCGAGAGACGGCTGTCCGGGCGAGGGGTCTCCCCGGCCGGATAGACGCACGCACGCGTGCGACCGGCCTCCGGGGTAGGGGAACCCGGAGGCGGATGTGAACGAGCACGAGGCGCTCGTCGACCAGGCGGTGCGAACGAAGCACACGGTGCTCCTGATCGGCGGCATTGATACCGGAAAGAGCACCCTGTCGCGGGAGCTCCTGGGGGCTGCGCTCGCGGCGGGCCGGCCCGCGGCGTTGCTTGACGCGGACGTCGGGCAGAAGACCGTGGGGCCGCCCGCCACGATCTCGCTCAAGATCGTCCGGAGCCCGGAGGATCTCGAGCCCGAACCGCTCGCGACGCCCGACGCGCTGTACTTCGTCGGCTCGACCTCGGCGCAGGGCCACCTCCTGCCCGTGGTCGGCGGCGTGGCCTCCCTGCACGAGCAAGCGAAGCAGCTGGGTGCCGACTTCGTCGTCGTCGACTCGTCCGGGTTGGTGTCCGGGATCACGGGGCAGACGCTCAAGTACCACAAGGTGGAGGCGCTCCGGCCCGACCTGGTCGTGGGGCTGCAGCGCGGGGAGGAGCTGCTGCCGCTGCTCGGCGTGATCCAGCGGTTCTTCGCCACCGAGGTCGTGCCCCTCGGGGTCCATCCGAAGGTCGTCCCGACGACGGTGGACCTGCGAGCCGAGAACCGAGAGCGATCGATGCGCCGATACTTCTCCGGCGAGCTTCATCGCTTCCGCGTTAAGCCGACCGTGTTCATGCCGGCGCTCCCACCGCTGTTCGAACCCGCCGACCTCGACCGGCTCCTGGTCGGACTGTCCGATGGCGCCGGCGCCTACCCGGGGATCGGCTACCTCGAGCACGCGCCGGACGAGGGCGTGATCCGACTCATCTCGCCCGTCGCAGAGGGCCCCAAGGCGCTTAGACTGGGGTCCGTCCGTCTGGATGTTTCCTTCCGCGCCAAGCGGGTGGACCTCCGGAACCTGTTCGGATCGGAATAGGAGTTCGCTGCGTGCCGTCCTTGGTCAAGAAGCGCCGCAAGAAGATGCGGAAGAAGAAGCACAAGAAGCTGCTGAAGAAGACCCGCTGGCAGCGTCGTCAGCAGGGCCGCTAGGAGCCCGGTCGGTGCGCGTGGCGGTCCCGGTCCGGGCCCGTCCGATCGCGATCCTGCTGCTGGCGGCGATTGCGCTCGTCGCGTGTGGTGGGCCTCCGCCCCCGGATCTGTCGGGTTCGCACGCCGTCACGTTCGAGTCCCGCGACGGCGTCACGCTGGAGGGCCGTCTGTTCGGTGACGGCTCGACCGGCGTCGTGCTGTCGCACATGCGACCCGCCGACCAGCGTTCGTGGTTCGCGTTCGCGAACCGTCTGGCCGACCAGGGGTACCTCGTCCTCACGTACGACTTCCGCGGGTACTGCCCGGGTGGGGAAGGCGGCTGTTCGCAGGGCGAGCCGCAGATCTCGGCGATCTGGCAGGACGTGCTCGGAGCGATGGACTTCATCCGGTCCCAGGGGGCGTCGACCGTCGCGCTCATCGGCGCGAGCATGGGGGGCACGGCGTCGCTCGTCGCGGCCGGTCAGGAGGGGACGGACGTGGCAGTGGTGGTCACCCTGTCGGCCCCCGAGTCGATCGAGGGCCTGAACGCGGACGCCGCCCTGCTCCAGCGCGTGGATGCGAACAAGCTGTTCATCGCCGGGCTCGGGGACGCCTCGGCCGCGGCGTCCGCGCAGGACCTCTCCGAGATCGCGCCGCCGCCCAAGCGCGTCGAGATCCCCCCGGCCGACGACCACGGCACCGACCTACTGACGGGATCGCAAGGGGAGGCGATCCAGCGACTGATCGAGACGTATCTGGCGGCGTTCGCGCCGGCGTGACGCTCAGGGCGACGGTGCGACGCTCGGGAACGGCGTCCCCTCGACGGGGCCGGGGAACGGGGCCTGGTCGCGGTTCGCGAGCGCGATCTGGTAGACGGCCGCGCCGATGATCAACGCGATGAGCACGACGATCGTGATCAGCGTGAAGCGGCGCATCGCCGGAGGCTAGCAGTCGCTCGAACACCGACCGGCTGCCGGGGGCTGCGCAACGCCTCGCGATCAGGCGGGGAGCGTGAGCCCCGCCTCGCAGAGCTCGCGGTTACGGGAAAGGATGCGCCGCAAGGCCTGGTCGTCGTCGAGGTGGTCGCGGAGGTCGATCTCGAGCGAGATCGCCCCGCGGAACCCGCGCGCCGCGAGCGCCTCGAGGAACCGGCCGAGGTCCAGGACGCCCTCGTCCAGGGGCAGATGCGAGTCCCAGCCCCTGCCCGCGTTGTTCGACAGGTGGACATGGGCGAGCCGGTCGCCGAGCCGGGTCACGGCCTCGACGGGGTCGACACCCGAGACCGCAAGGTGGCTCGTGTCCAGCGTCACGTCCGGGAACCCCTCGAGCTCGTCGAGCGACTGCCGCGCGTGGAACCGAGCCACGCTCCGCCCCCGGACGCGCAACGGGAACATGTTCTCGACGGCGACCCGCACGCCGCGGTCGATCGCGGCGGCGGCGAGCCGTTCGTCGAGCCAGCGCCGATAGGCCGACTGCCACCGGTAGGGCGGGTGCACCACGACGAGCGGTGCGCCCACACCCAGGGCGAGCTCGATCGCTCGGTCGATCTTGCCGACGGGGTCGCGGCCCCAAACCCTACGGGACATCAAGAGGAACGGCGCGTGGATCGCCAGGACGGGGAGCGCGTGGTCCTCGGAGAGCGCTCGGACGCGCGACGCGTCCTGGGTATCGGGATCGTTCGTGACCATCAGCTCGATCCCGTCGAAGCCGGTCCGCGCGAACAAGGGGAACGCGACGTCGATCGGCTTGGAGAAGACCGAGATCGTCGAGCAGATGATGGGGGGACGATCGTCGGGCACGCCGCGATGCTAACAGCGGTCCCTCCCGCCACGGCTATGCTGCGGCCCATGTGGGTGTTCCCCCTCGCGGCGGCGCTCGTCGCCGTGCTGTTCGCGGCGGCGCTCGTGCGTCGGTACGGCAGCCGTCGGCCGTACGAGCTGGTCTGGGCGCTCGCGCTCCTGATGTATGCGGGGGCGTCTCTCGCGGTGGCGTTCGGCGTCGCGAACGGATGGACCTCGGGAGAGTTCCGCGTTTACTGGGCGCTCGGCGCCGTGCTGAACGTCCCGTTCCTCGCCGCGGGCGAGCTCGACCTGCTGTTCCATGGCCGCGGCGTCCGATGGACGCTGTACGTGCTGCTCGCCTTCATCACCGCCTACACCGTCGCGGTCGTTCGCACCGCGGAGATCCACACGACGGCCCTCGCGCAGGACCTGCCCTCGGGCAAGGAGGTCTTCGGCGACGGCACCGCGGCCCACCGGTTGCCGCAGGTCATCGCGATCCCCGCGTACCTCGTCCTGCTCGGCGGGACCCTGTGGTCGGCCTGGCGAATGCGAGGCCGACCCGAGCTCCGGGACCGGTTCTGGGGCACGCTCCTGATCGCGTTCGGCGCGACGATCATCGCGGGGTTCGGATCTGCCTTCGCCGCGCTGGGCTATCTCGTCCCGTTCTCGCTCTCGCTCCTCGTGGGCATCTGTGTGATGTACTTCGGGTTCCTGCGCGCGGTGCGGCGACGCGATCTCTCACCGACGAACTGACGCATCTCCGCGTCGAGGTGATCCGCCCGGCAGGGCTCCGCGAAGGATGCCGTGACCGCACCCGCGAGGGGAGGTGACCCACCCCCAGGGCCGGAGGGTCCGGCCTGCGGAGCGCAGCGGTCCCCGTGGCACCACACTCCGACGAAGGAGGAGATCCGTTGCCTGGGAAGCGCATCCGTACGCGTGCGCTCGCGGCGGCGGCGTCGCTCGCGGTGGTGGCCGGCCTGTTTGCCCTGGCACCTGGACCTGCTGGCGAGCCCGCTCGACGTCCACGAGGCCGCGCTGTCGTTCCGTCCGGGGACCGCCGCGCCCGCGGTGGCCGCGACCGGTGGCGTCCAGGCGAACGCGTCCCGACCCGACGTGACGGGTGGGGCGTTCGCCGGCCTCGTCG
>DATEQE010000186.1:0-6859 GCA_035272825.1 Actinomycetota bacterium | reverse complement strand
AGGACCGTCGGTGCGCCCATGGGCGAACCGGTAGATGCGCGAGTGCTCGAGGTAGCGGCCGACGATCGAACGGACCCGGATGTTGTCGCTGAGCCCGGGCACCCCCGGACGCAGGCAGCAGATCCCCCGGACGATCAGGTCGATCTCGGCGCCCGCCTGGGAGGCTTCGTACAACGCGTCGACCATATCGGGGTCCACGAGCGCGTTCATCTTCAGGACGATTCGGCCGCCCTCTCGGGCCTGGCCCCGGATGAGGTCCACCATCTCCGGACGCAGGTACTCCGGGGCTACCAGCAGCCGGCGGTACTCACGTTGCCGGCTGTAGCCGGTCAGCAGGTTGAACAGGTCGGTGAGATCGGCCCCGATCTCGGGGTCGGCGGTCAGGAGGCCGATGTCCTCGTACAGCCGGGCGGTAACGGGGTTGTAGTTGCCGGTGCCGACGTGGGCGTACCGTCGGACCCCCCCGGCCTCGCGTCGCACGACGAGCGAGATCTTCGCGTGGGTCTTCAGCCCGACGACCCCGTGCACGACGTGGACGCCGGCCTGCTCGAGCTCCCGCGCGTAGGTGATGTTCGCCTCCTCGTCGAACCGGGCCTTGAGCTCGACCAGGGCCACGACCTGCTTGCCGAGCTCCGCGGCGCGGATCAGCGCGCGGATGATCGGGCTCTCCTGCGTCGAGGTGCGGTACATCGTCTGCTTGATGGCGAGGACGGCCGGATCGTGGGCGGCCTGCTCGACGAAGGCCTCCACCGAGGAGGAGAAGGAGTCGTACGGGTGATGGACGAGGACGTCGCCCGCCCGGAGCACCTGGAACAGATCGGGTGGACCGTCGCCGTTCGCCAGGCGCGGCTGCGTGACCGGGACCCAGGGCTCGTGCTTCAGCTCGGGGCGGTCGAGCTCCACCAGCGACCACGTGGCGCTCAGGTCGAGCAGCCCGGGCGTCACGACGACCTCCTGCTCCTCCAGGTCGAGCTCGCGGCGAAGGAGCTCGAGGACCTCGTGGCTCATCGTCTCGTCGACCTCGAGCCGGACCGGGTTCGCGCCGCGCCGGCGACGGCGGAGCACGCTCTGGATCGCCTCGAGCAGATCCTCGGCCTCGTCCTCCTCGACCTCGAGATCGGCGTCGCGCGTCAGACGGAACGCGTGATGCGCCACGAGCTCCATGCCCGGGAACAAGTGGTCGAGGTGCGCGGCGATCACGGTCTCGAGCGGCACGAACCGCTCGCCGTCGGGGAGCGGGACGAACCGCGGGAGCAGCGGCGGCACCTTTACGCGCGCGAACCTGCGTACGCCGGTCATCGGGTCGCGCACCATGGCCGCGAGGTTCAGCGACAGGTTCGAGATGTACGGGAACGGATGCGCGGGGTCCACCGAGAGCGGGGTCAGCACCGGGAAGATGCGCTCGTCGAACTCCTGCTGGAGGAGCGCTCGGTCCGCCGGCTCCAGCGCCTCGAACGAGCGCACGATCCGGATCCGCTCCTTCTCGAGCGCCGGCAAGAGCTCGGTGGCGAACACGGTCGCCGCGCGGGTCGACAGCTCCTGGGCCCGCCCGCGAATCCCCTCGAGCTGCTCGGCGGGCGTCCTGCCGTCGGGCGAACGTTTGACCACGCCGGCCTCGACCTGCTCCTGCAGGCCCGAGACCCGTACCTGGAAGAACTCGTCGAGGTTGTTCGCGAAGATCGCGACGAACTTCAGCCGCTCCAGCAGCGGGAGCGAGGCGTCCTCGGCGAGCGCGAGCACACGGGCGTTGAACTCGAGCCAGGACAGCTCCCGATTCAGGTACCGAGCGTCGTCGGCGAGGTCGGCGGTTGGGGAAGCGTCCGTTCCCGGCTCCTTGGACGTAGGGGAGGGATTATCCCTCAGGGCAACCGACAGGCCAAGGCTGCGGGGCTCAGTCTACGAACTTGTACCCCAGCCCCCGCACGGTCAGCAGGTGTTCGGGCTGGTGGGGATCGTCTTCGAGCTTGCGACGCAGGCGTTTCACGTGCACGTCAAGGGTTCGAGTGTCGCCGAAGTAGTCTGGCCCCCAGACCTCCTCGATCAGGAAGTCGCGGGTCAGCAGGCGCCCCTTGCGGCGCAGGAAGGCCTCAAGCAGCTCGAACTCCTTCGGGGGGAGCGAGACCGCGTCCTCCCGCACGGCCACCTCGTGGCGCGCCACGTCCATCCGTACCGGCCCGCCCTCGAGGACCTCGTCCGAGGGAGACGGGACCGCGTGGGGTCGGGTCCGACGGAGGTTGGCGCGCACGCGCGAGACGAGCTCGCGCATCGAGAACGGCTTGGTGACGTAGTCGTCCGCGCCGAGCTCGAGACCGGTGACCTTGTCGGCCTCCGAGTCCTTGGCGGTGACCATGATGATGGGGACGTCGGACTCCGTGCGGATCGTCCGGCAGACGTCAAGCCCGGAGACCTCCGGCAGCATCAGGTCCAAGATCACCAGGGCGGGCGGCTCGGTGCGGAACCGCTCGAGCGCGCGTCGCCCATCGGTGGCCACCGCCACCGCGTACCCCTCGCGCTCCAGGTTGTAGCGGACCAAGTCCGCGAGGGACTCCTCGTCCTCGACGACCAGGATCCGGGCGCCGTCAGACTGCATCGGGCGCGACGTCGCCAGGATGCGAGGCGTCCGTGAATTCCCGGAACTCGCCCGACACGAGGAACGAGACCTGCTCGCCGATGTCGACGGCGTTGTCGCCCACGCGTTCGAGGGCGCGGGCCGCGAGGTTCATGTGCATCCCCCACTCGAGCGCCTTCGGGTCGTCGGCGAGCTTGGCCACCTCGAAATGCATGTTGCGGTTGAGGCGGTCGACCGGATCGTCCATCTTCGGCAGTCGCATGCAGAGCTCCAGGTCCCGGCGCTTGAGCGCGTCCATCCCGACGCGGACCATCTCGACCACGATGTGGCCCATCTCCCCGATCTGCTGGACGATCGTCGGGTTGCTCGCCAGGTCCCGGGTCACCTGGTACATCTTGGCGACGTTCACCGCCTGATCCCCGATGCGCTCCAGGTGCAGGCTCGAATGCATGATCACCGAGACCAGGCGAAGGTCCGCGGCGACCGGCGCCTGCAGGGCGAGGAGCGAGAGCAACCGGCTGTCCAGCTCGAGGTAGATCTCGTCGATCTCGTCGTCGCCCGCGATGACGCGTTCGGCACCCTCGTCGTCGTGTTCGAGGACCGCCTCGACCGCCTTCTGGACGGCGTTGCCCGCCAGCTCGCCGAGCGTGAGCAGCCTCAGCTCCATCTTCTCGAGCTCCTCGTGGAAATGCGGCCGCGCCATCAGCCGAACCTTCCCGTGACGTAATCCTCGGTCCGAGGGTCGCTCGGGTTCGTGAAGATCGTCTCGGTCTGGTCGTACTCGACGATCGTGCCGGTCCGCTGCCCGGACTCCTCGAGCACCTCGACGGTGAAGAACGCGGTACGGTCGGAGACGCGGGCGGCCTGCTGCATGTTGTGCGTGACGATCACGATCGTGTACTCGCTGAGCAGCTCCTGCATCAGGTCCTCGATCCGCTGCGTGGCGATCGGGTCCAGCGCCGAACACGGCTCGTCCATCAGGATCACGTCCGGCCGGGTCGCGATCGCCCGTGCGATGCAGAGGCGCTGCTGCTGCCCTCCCGACAGCGCGAGACCGGATTCCTTGAGCTTGTCCTTGACCTCGTCCCACAGCGCCGCACGCCGGAGCGACTCCTCGACGAGCTCGTCCATGTTGCCCTTGAACCCCGCGATCTTGGGCCCGAACGCGATGTTCTCGTAGATCGACTTGGGGAACGGGTTCGGCTTCTGGAACACCATGCCGATGCGCCGGCGGACCTCGACGGCGTCGACCGCCGCGTCGTACAGGTCGACGCCGTGGTACAGCAGCGTTCCCTCGACGCGCGCGCCCTCGATCAGGTCGTTCATCCGATTCAGGCAGCGGATGAACGTCGTCTTCCCGCAGCCGGACGGTCCGATCAACGCCGTGATCTGGTTCCGGTAGATCGGCAGCGTCACGTCGCGGACGGCCCGGAAGTCGCCGTAGTAGACGGAGAGGTCGCGCACGTCGAACACGACCTCCGGCTCCGCCTCGGCCGCTCGCGGCTCGCGATCGAACCGCACCGACACGAGGCTCCGGTCGTCGGCCGAGCCCGTCGGTTCCTCCTCGGGTCCTTCCGAACGGGTCACGTCGGTCACGTCGGTCGTCTCCATCCGGTCACCACGTTCGCTCATAGCGGTTCCTCAACACGATCGCGGCGAAGTTCACCACGAGGATCGCGACCAGGAGCACGATGATGGCCGCGGCCGTGTTCGCCTCCCAGTCCCCCGCCGGCAGCTTGGCCCAGGCGAAGATCTGCATCGGCAGGGCAGTGTAGGGACCCTGCAGGATCTCGACCGGCGTGCGTCCGGTCGGGGTCGAGAGGTAGCCTTGGATCGCGCCCACGAGCAGCAGCGGGGCTGTCTCGCCGAACGCCCGAGCGAGGGAGAGAATCGCGCCGGTGAAGATCCCCGGCGCCGCGTACGGCAGCACGTGGCTCCGCACCACCTCCCAGCGCGTGGCGCCGACCCCGTATGCCCCCTCGCGGATCCCGCGAGGGACGGCGCGGAGCGCCTCCATCGTGATCAAGATGACGATCGGCATCACCAGCACCGCGAGCGTCAGACCGCCGGAGATGTAGCTCTTGCCCGAGCTCTCGGGACCGGTGATCGCTCGGAGGGCCTGGACGAACACCACGAGGCCGAGGATCCCGTAGACCACGGACGGGACGCCGCCGAGGTTGCGGATGTTCGCGATCAGGATCCGGTTCACACGGGTGTCCCGGGAGTACTCCTGCAGGTACACGGCCGCCGAGATCCCGATCGGGAGCGCGATGCACGCGACGAACCCGGTCAGGATCAGCGACCCCACCAGGCCCTGCCACACGCCCGCGCGCTCGGGCAGGCTGGAGGTGTCGCTGGTCACGAACGACCACCCGCGGGTGGACAGGACCGGCCATGCCGTCACGAGCGTCGAGACGAGCAGGATCAGCAGGATCACGAGCGCGAGCAGCAGCGTGCCGAGCAGGGCGACGCGGAACACCATCGAGCTCAGATCGTGTCGCTTGCCTCGCAGCGCGAGGTCCACGCTCGTGCGTACGTCCGCCGGCGCGACGAGCGACATCAGTACTGGCTCCGGACGCGCCGAACGAACCGCTCGGAAACGACGTTGAGCGCGAACGTGATCACGAATAGCAGGAGCCCGACGAAGTACAAGGCGTCGAAAGCGAAGCCGGAGCCCCGGACCTGGTCCGAGCCGATCGCGAGCGAGGAGATCGCGCCGGTCATCGTCTGACCGCGTTCGAGCGGGTTGAAGGTCCGGAGCGCTCCGCCGGTCGCGCCGACCGCGATCGCGACGACCATCGTCTCCCCCACCGCGCGCGAGAAGCCCAGGATCAAGGAGGCGACGACGCCGGAGACGGCGGCGGGGAAGACGACCTTCGTCGTCACGGTCTTGCGCCGGGCGCCGATCCCGTATGCACCCTCGCGGAGCGAGCTCGGCACCGCGTGCATCGCGTCCTCGGCCACCGAGGCGACGAGCGGCGTGATGAGGATCCCGACCGCGATCCCTCCCGCCATGAAGTTGAAGGTGCCGGCCGAGGCGAAGATCTTCCGCACGAGCTCCGGGTTGATCCACTGGAGCGCGAAGTATCCGAGGACGACGCTCGGGATGCTCGCGAGCGTCTCCAGGATCGGCTTCAACGTACGGCGGGTCCGCGGGGTGGCGTACTCGGACAGGTAGGCGGCGGCGCCGAGGCCGAGCGGGATCGCGACGAACATCGCGATCACCGCGATCATCAGTGTGCCGGCCACGATCGTCACCAGGTCGAACTCGTTCGCCCTGGGGAACCATCCCTCCGCCCATAACCACCCGAGGTCGATCGCCGTCAGCCAGCGGATCGCCTCACCCGCGAGCGCCAGGACGATCGCGATGCTGATCAGCAGGCTCAGCGCGGCGGCCGCGAAGAAGGCCGCCCGCACGAACCGCTCCTTGCGCCGGCGCCCGCGATTGCCTCGCATGAGCTCCAGCGTGACGGGCTGCCCGGTCGTCGTGGTGATGGCCATGGCTGGCTCGAGCCTACCCCCCTGCGCCCTCTGCAGTTCCGGGGGCCGCACGCCGAATCGCGCGCGGCCCCGGGTCCCGATCGATCCTGCCTACGTGGTCCCGGTCGAACCCGACTCGGACTCCCAGGTCGAACGGGTCGCATCGATCTGGTCCGTGGGGAGCTCGACGTACCCGGTCTGATCGACGGCGTCGATGAGCCCGGAGTCGCTCACGTAGTAGTCCACGAAGGACTGCAGCGCCGGGCTGTCCGCGAGCTTGGCCTTGTTCACGTAGATGTACAGCGTGCGGGACAGCGGGTAGGACGCGTCGGCGATCGTGTCGCGAGTGGGCTCGATGCATCCGGAGCCGCCGTCCACCTGCAGGATCTTGACCTGGTCGGCGGCGTTCTCAGCGTACGCGAACCCGACGAACCCGAGCGGCGAGTCCGAGCCCTCCATCGCGGTGATGATCACGTTGTCGTCCGGCGACGCCTGGTAGTCGGTGCGGAGCGAGGCAGCCTTGTCCTCCGGAACCCCCTGTGCGAGCGCGGTGTCCTCGATCCCGGCGAGCTCGATGAAGGCGTCGTAGGTCCCCGACTCCTCCCCGGGCGCCGTGATCTCGAGTGGCGCGCTCGGGAAGCCGTCGGTCCCACCGACCTGCTTGGCCAGGGAGTCGGCGCCGTCCCAGGTGTCGATGCCGTCGGACTCGGGCCCGAACAGAGCGTAGAGGTCGCCCTTGTTCAGGCAGGTCACGTCCCCGTTGGCGGGGTTCGTCATGACCGTGATGCCGTCGTAGGCGATCGCGAGCTC
>DATEQE010000185.1:0-5308 GCA_035272825.1 Actinomycetota bacterium | reverse complement strand
GGAATGGTCGATCCTCTGCAGGTACGCCTCGAGGTCCAGCCCTTCCGTCACGGCTCCAGCTCGGCGCGCGGGCCCTCCTGGTAGCTGTAGCGCTCCTCGCCGAACGGCTCGGCGTGGATGTGGTAGCCGCGCACCTCCCAGAAGCCGCGCTTGTTCTGCGCGGAGAACTCGAGCCCCCTGAGCCACTTCGCGCTCTTCCACGCGTAGCGCTTCGGCACGACGAGGCGCAGCGGGAAGCCGTGCTCGCCGGTGAGCGGCTCGCCGCCGTGGGCCCACGCGACGAGCACGTCGTCGTCCAGCATCGCCTGGAGCGAGAGGTCCGACGTGTAGCCGTAGTCGCAGTGCGCGATCACCCACTTTGCGTCATCCTGCACCCCCGCCTTCTCGGCCAGGGTTCGGAACGGCACGCCGGTCCACGTGTTGTCGAGCGTCGACCAGCCGGTGACGCAATGCATGTCCGCCTGGACGTCGGCCGGGCCGAGCGCCTTCAGCTCGGCGTACGTGACCGAGTAGGGGTTGTCCACGAGGCCGTTCACCTCGAGGTTCCAGGTCGATTCGTCGAAGTCCGGGATCGGGCCGAAGTGGAGCACGGGCCACGTCTTGACGAGCCGCTGGCCGGGGGGGATGCGCTTCGCGATCTCCTCCGGGTACCTCGGGCCGAACAGCTTCACGGCTGAACCTCCTATCGGGCGGCCACGGCCCGCCAGGCCGCGATCGCCGTCTCGATGTCCTCGTCGGCGATGTCGACGTGCGTGACCATCCGGACCTTGCCCGAGACCACGCTCGCCCCGACGCCATGATCCTCGAGCCGGTTCGCGACCTGCAGGGGCGTCATCGCCATCGATGCTTCCGTGTCCGCGAAGACCATGTTCGTTTCAACATCCGCGGGATCCAGGCTGCCGGGCACGATCTCGGCCACGGCCTCCCCGAGCCGACGGGCCCGCCCGTGGTCCTCATGGAGACGCTGCGGGCCCTCCTCGAGCGCGACCAGTCCGGCGGCCGCGACGACCCCGGCCTGCCGCCAGGCCCCACCGAACAAGATCTTGATCCGGCGACCCTCCCGCATCTGCTCATCCGTACCACAGACGAGCGAGCCGATCGGCGCCCCAAGCCCCTTCGAGACGCAGAACATCAGCGTGTCGACCTCGGCCGCGTACTCGGCGACGTCCACGCCGGAGGCGGCGCTCGCGTTGAAGATCCTCGCGCCGTCCAGGTGGACCGTGACGCCGGCCTCCTCGGCCACCTTGCGGATCGCCCGGAAGTCCTCGACGTCCATCACGGTTCCCCCCGCGTGCCCGCTCGTGTTCTCCAGGCAGACGAGGTCGACGACCTCGACGTCGTACGGCTCGTCCGGCTCGAGGGCCGCTCGGACCTGATCCGCGCTGATGCGCCCCCGGCGGTCGCCGTGGACGGTCCGGTATGCGATCCCGGACAGCACGGCCGAGCTCATCACCTCGGTCGAGGCGACGTGCGACAGCGGTTCGGCAACCACAAGGTGTCCGGGGCCGGAGAACTGCAGGCGGAGCGCGATCTGGTTGGCCATCGTGCCGGTCGGGACGTACAGCGCGGCCTCCTTGCCGGTCACGTCGGCGGCCAGCTCCTGGAGCCGGTTGACGGTCGGGTCGTCACCGAACCAGTCGTCGCCCACCTCGGCCTCGGCCATCGCCCGCCGCATGGCCGCGGAGGGCTTCGTGACCGTGTCCGACCGCAGGTCGACCCGGAAGCTCTTCACGGGCATCGAGTATATGGACCGCCCACCGGAGCCTCAGTACAGGAACATCGGCTTGCCGTCGACGTGGCGGATCTTGGGACGGTACGCCTCGACGTCGTAGAGCGCCCCCACGTCCACGCGCTTAACGCCCTGGCGGACGACGGGGAGCGGTACGTTGGTGTAGTTGCCGTTGCGGAGCGCCACCAGTCGCCCGAACTGGCGCTCGATCACCAGGTCCGCCGCCATCACGGCGTAGTTGGTCGCGACCATCAGGTCGAGCGAGTCGGGCGAACCCGAACGCATCAGGTAGCCCACCTGCTGGTAGATGATGCCCTCGCCCGTGATCTCGCGCAGCGCCTCGCCCGTCACCTGCCCGATGCCGCCGAGCTTGAGGTGCCCGAATGCGTCCGCCACCCCCGCGTGGACGGTCTCGCCGCCGAGCATCGTGGCGCCCTCAGAGATCGTCATCATCGCGTAGTTGCTGGGGTTGGCGCGCTTGTCCTGCATCAGCTTGCTCGCGAGCTTCTCGACGTCGAACGGGACCTCGCTGATCACCGCGCGCTCGACCCCCGACAGGTACGCGGAGACGAGCGATGTCTCGCCGCTGTAGCGGCCGAACACCTCGACCACCGCCAGCCGCTCGTGTGAGCCGGCGCTGGTCCGCAGCTGGTGGATGAAGATCACCGTGCGCGTGATCGCGGTCGAGAACCCGATGCAGTAGTCGGTCCCGTGGACGTCGTTGTCCATCGTCTTGGGGATCGCGACGACCGGGACGCCCTCCTCGTGGAGGCGGAGCGCGAACGAGAGCGTATCGTCGCCACCGATCGGCAGCAGCGCGTCGATGCCGAGCCGGTCGAGCACCTTCAGGACGTGCGGTGTGTGGTCGACGGGCCCCTCGTGGTCCTCCGAGCGGAGGAACGCGGGCTCCTCGGACGAACGGACCTTCGCGGGATTGGTCCGGGACGTGTGGAGGATGGTTCCGCCGCTCCGGTCGATCGTGCGGACGGCCGACACGTCGAGGTCGACGATGTTGGTGGCGACGGAGGCCGGGTCGTCGGGATCGCATTCGAGGAGCCCGCCCCACCCGCGGCGGATCCCGACGACCTGATGGCCCTCCTCGGTGGCCCGCAGCGTGGCCGCCTTGATGCACGCGTTGAGGCCCGGGACATCGCCGCCGCCGGTGAGGATGCCGATCTTCACGGGCGCCTCCGCTCCTCGAAGAACAGCTCAGCGACGGCCACGAGCTCCTCGGGGACCGGCCGGACCTTCGCGGCCTCGGCGAGCGGCACCTCGCCGATGCGGTCGCCCTGCAACGCCAGCATCTGGCCGAACCCGCCCCGCGCGATCAGGTCCGTCGCCGCCGCCCCGAACCGGGTCGCGACGATCCGGTCCGCGGCCACCGGCGAGCCGCCGCGCTGAACGTGACCGAGCACGGTCACCCGCGTCTCCCAACCGGTCAGCTCCTCGAGCCGGGGCGCGATCTCGTACGCGATCCCGCCGAAGCGCGGCGCGCCCCGAGGGTCCTTCGGGTACTCAGGCTCCGGCATCGTGCCCTCGGCCGGCATCGCGCCCTCCGCCACGACCACGATCGAGAACGAGTGGCCCGTCAGGTGGCGGCGCCGGAGCACGGAGGCAACCCCCTCGAGATCGAACGGGCGCTCGGGCAACAGGATCGTGTCGGCGCCCCCCGCGATCCCCGACGAGAGCGCGATCCACCCCGCGCTGCGACCCATCACCTCGACCACCATCAGACGGTCGTGGCTCTCGGCGGTGGTGTGGAGCCGGTCGATCGCGTCGGTGGCGACCTGCACGGCGGTCGCGAACCCGATGCACGCGTCCGTGCCCGACAGGTCGTTGTCGATCGTCTTCGGGATGCCGACCACCGGCACGCCCTCGGACGACATGTGCGCCGCGGCGCCCATCGTCCCCTCGCCGCCGATCGTGACCAGGGCGTCGACCCCTAGGTCCACGAAGGTGCGGCGGACCCGCTCCACCCCCTGCTCGTGGTACGGGTCCGCGCCCGAGGAACCCAGGATCGTCCCGCCGCGATGCAGGATCCCCTGCACCGACGACGACGTGAGCTCGATGACGTCCCCGTCCATGACCCCGCGCCAGCCCTTGCGGAACCCGAGGACCTCGAACCCGTGCGCGCCGATCGCTGTTCGCACGACCGCGCGGATCGCCGCGTTCAGCCCGGGCGCGTCCCCGCCCGCCGTGAGGACGCCGATGCGAGTGGTCATCCGTCGAGCTCCTGTCGGGGCGTGTCTGCGGTCAAGGTCCCGTCGCCGGGTGTCGAGGACCTGGATTGTACGGACCGGTCAGCCGAGCGGTCCGCGGGCCGACGACCTCGGGGTCGGGTCTCGTGGGCGAGCCGAGATCCTCGTACCGACCTCCCGGATCCGACCGGCTCGCGCCGAGGCTCGGGTAGCATGGCGTCATGCTCGCCGCGTGGGGTCTGCTCGAGTGGGCGTTCGCCCTCCTCTTGGTCGGCCTGACCGGGGCGGTCGGGCTCGCGTTCCTGTACATGGTCGGGACGCTCTTCGTGAACCCGGGCCGGCGCAAGCGCTCGGTGTGACCCGCGCCCTCGGCGCGACGGGCTAGCCCCCGGCAGCGCGGGACCCGAGCTCGCGGTCGAGCAGCATCAGCGGCGCCGGCTCGCCCCCGAGCGTCTTCAGCGTCTGGACGATCCCGGCAGCGGTACGCTCCTCCTCGACCTGCTCGGTCACGAACCACTGGAGGAAGACCTGGCTCGCGTAGTCGCCGTGCTGCACGGCCATGCCGTAGAGCCCGTCGATCATCATCGTCACGTTCATCTCGTGCGCGAACGCCTGCTCGAACGCCCCCTGGGGCGAGCCGAAGTCCGACTGGGGCGCGTCGATGCCCGTGAGCATCACGCGGCCGCCCCGATCCACCACGTGCCGGAGGAACTTGAGCGCGTGCTCGCGCTCCTCGTCCGACTGCAGCTTGAACCAGTGCGCGAACCCCGGCAGCGCCTGCTCCTCGCAATAGGCGGACATCGCGAGGTACAGCTGGGACGAGTAAAGCTCGGCGGCGATCTGGGTGTTCATCGCGTTCTCGATGTCGGGTGAGAGCATCGCCGGTCCTCCTTCGGGAGCGATGGTCCAGCCTACTCCTGCCCGTGTAGCGTGAGCTCGGCGACGAGCGGTCGGTGGTCCGATGCCTCGCGCGCGTCGGGGCCTGGCGGCACCAGAATCCGTTCGACCACGATGCCGTCGGAGACCAAGAGGTAGTCGATCCGGGCCGTCGGTTCGTCGGCCGGGAAGGTCTCGCCCTCCGCGTCGCCGCCGAGCAGCCAGGCGTCGCGGAACCGCTCGGATAGGAACCCCACGGCCCGGCCGTCCGGCCTCTCGTTCAGGTCGCCGCCGGCCACGATCGGGGCGTCGACGCCCTCGACCAGCGCGGCGAGCGCCCTCGCGTGCACGAGCCGCTCACGTGGATGCAGCCCCAGATGCATCGAGATCGCCCAGAGCCTCGCGTCACCGTGTTCGAGCTCCGCGACGAGCGCGCCGCGGGGGTAGAGCCACGGCCCCCCTTCGAAGCGGTGCTGCCGGTGCCCGGCGATCCTCCACGGCGGCC
>DATEQE010000184.1:0-4859 GCA_035272825.1 Actinomycetota bacterium | reverse complement strand
CGGTCGGCCCTCGCCGGCTGGGTCGAGTCCGGACGGACCGTGCCTCCGTTCACGCGCGAGCTCGTCGAGGGCGTGACCGGTCATCGATCGGAGCTCGACGAGACGATCGGGGCGCACTCGGAGGGGTGGACCGTTGACCGGATGGCGTCGGTCGATCGAACGGTCCTGCGCGTGGCCGCCTACGAGCTGGCGTTCGATCGCGCCGTGCCCGTGGGTGTGGCGATCGACGAGGCGGTTCGGGCGGCCAAGGACCTGTCTACGGACGACTCGGGGCGGTTCGTGAACGGGGTGCTCGGCAAGATCGCGAGCGAGCTCGATCCCGACGAATCGAGCTGACGGTCGGCCGCTACTCGGGGCCCTGCGTCTTGCCCTCGGTGCGCTTCTCGGCGTCATCCGAGGTGCCGGTATCTTCCGTTCCCGAGGCGCCTTCGGACATCCCCTTCTTGAACTCGCTCGAGGACTTGCCCAGCGACCGGGCGAGATCGGGGAGCTTCTTGGCTCCGAAGAGGAAGACGATCAGTGCCACGATGCCGACGATCACCCACTCGTTCATCAGAGTTCCCGCCCTTCGATGTCGGGCCCCCAGTGTACGCCCGGGGGGCCGCTCGCAGGTCCGGTGGCGGGACCGTGCTATCCTCGCCCCGAACTTCCCCCTTTAAGTCCGGTCCCGAGAGGCCGGGAAGGGAGCCGAAGACGGTGTGTGCTCGACCACGACGCCCTGCCGCACGCGCGGCCGGGCGTTCCTTCTTGACGGCCTCCGGGGCCGCCTGATGGCGGCCGCGAGGCTGATGGACGAGTCCGAGGTGCGCCGGTCGATCACGCGCATCGCCCACGAGATCATCGAGCGCAACAAGGGCGCCGAGGGGGTCGTCCTGGTGGGGATCGCCGCCCGCGGCGACGACCTCGCGCGCCGGCTGGCGGCGGAGATCGGCCGGATCGAGGGGCGGGCCGTCCCCGTCGGTGCGCTCGATATCACCTTCTACCGGGACGACATCGGGATCCGGGCCGAGGCGCCCGAGGTGCACGAGACCCGGATCGACTTCGACATCAACGGGTGGACCGTCGTGCTGGTCGACGACGTCCTGTTCACGGGGCGGACGATCCGCTCGGCGCTCGATGCGCTCGTCGACTTCGGCCGCCCGACCGCGATCCAACTGGCGGTGCTCGTCGATCGGGGACACCGCGAGCTGCCGATCCGCGCCGACTTCGTCGGCAAGAACGTGCCGACCCGCAGGGACGAGGACGTGCGGGTGGCCCTCCGGGAGGTGGACGGCGAGGACGCGGTGCTCGTGGACGACCCGCTGACGAGTGAGCCGGGGACGAACAGGCCGGGGACGGAGGGGATGCGAGCATGAACGGACACCTGCTGTCCATCCACGACGTGAGCGCCGAGGAGATCGTGCGGATCCTCGACACCGCCGAGTCGTTCCGAGAGGTCGGCACGAGGGTCATCAAGAAGGTCCCGGCGCTCCGCGGCCGAACCGTGGTCAACCTGTTCTACGAGAACTCGACTCGGACCCGGATCAGCTTCGAGCTCGCGGCCAAGCGGCTCTCGGCCGACGTGATCAACTTCTCGACGAGTGGCTCGAGCGTGTCCAAGGGCGAGAGCCTGAAGGACACCGCGCTCACGCTGCAGGCTATGGGCGCCGACGCGATCGTGATCCGCCATTCGTCCAGCGGCGCGCCGTTCACCCTCACTCGCTGGGTGAAGGGGAGCGTCCTCAACGCGGGCGATGGCACCCACGAGCACCCGACGCAGGCCCTGCTCGACCTGTACACCATGCGCGATCGGCTTGGGCGGCTCGAAGGCCTTCGCGTGGCGATCGTCGGGGACGTGCTGCACTCGCGCGTGGCTCGGTCGCTCTCGTTCGCGCTCGTCAAGATGGGCGCCGAGGTCACGCTCGTGGGCCCGCCGACGCTGATCCCGCCGGACGCCCCCGCATGGGGCGTGCAGGTGAGCCACCACATCGGGGCGGTGCTGCCCAAGCTCGATGTCTGCTACATGCTCCGCGTGCAGCGGGAGCGTCAGCGGCAGCAGTACTTCCCCAGCGTCCGCGAGTACGCGCGCCTGTTCGGCCTGTCGCGCGAGCGGGCCGGGATGCTCCCCGACGGCGCGCTCGTGATGCACCCGGGCCCGATGAACCGTGGCGTCGAGATCGACTCGGATGTCGCCGATCTGCCTCAGGCGGTCATCGAGGAGCAGGTGACGAACGGGATCGCCGTGCGGATGTCGCTCTTGTACCTCCTCCTCGGAGGGTCAGGCTCCCAGGCCGGTGGATCGGCCGACGAGGTCGGCGCCGTCCGGCTGCCAGAGGAGGTGGCCACGGGTGTCTGAACGGGTCTTGTTCAGGGGCGCCAGGGTGGTCGACCCGGCCTCCGGGACGGACGAGGTCGCCGACCTGCTCGTCGACGGCGGCGTCGTCGCCCCGTCGGCGACCATGGGGGCGACCGTCCTGGACTGCGACGGCCTGGTGCTGGCACCCGGTCTCGTCGACCTCCACGCCCACCTGCGGCAGCCCGGCCGCGAGGACAAGGAGACGGTCGAGTCGGGTTGCCGCGCGGCCGCGCTCGGCGGATTCACCGTGGTCTCCCCGATGGCGAATACCGATCCGGTGGCCGACAACGCGGCCGTGATCCACGAGGTCCTGGAGCTGGCCCGCGCCGCCGGAACCTGCGACGTCTTCCCCGTCGGCGCGATCACGCGCGGCCTCGGCGGAGAGGAGATGGCCGAGCTCGGCGAGATGGTCGACGCGGGCGTCCGCCTGTTCAGCGACGACGGGCGCTGCGTGCCGAACGCGCGCGTGCTCCGCAACGCGCTCACGTACGTCAGCGCGTTCGAGGGTGTGGTGATCGCGGAGCACTGCGAGGACGCCTCGCTGGCCGAGGGCGGACAGATGCACGAGGGGCTCACCTCGTCGTCGCTCGGGCTCGCGGGCCAGCCACGGGAGGCGGAGGAGGTCGTGGTCGCACGCGATCTGGCGGTCGCGCGACTGACGGGAGGCCGGCTGCACCTGTGCCATCTCTCGTCGGCCGGCTCGGTCGAGATGGTGCGCCGAGCCAAGGCCGAGGGTCTGCGCGTCACGGCCGAAGTCACGCCGCACCACCTCGTGTTCAGCGAGGAGGATCTCCTCACCTACGACACGAACATGAAGATGAACCCGCCGCTGCGCTCCGGCGAGGATCGCCGCGAGCTCAGGGCCGCGCTCGCGGACGGGACGATCGACGCCGTCGCGACCGACCACGCTCCTCACGCCGTCGAGGAGAAGGAAGCGGAGTTCGATCAGGCGCCGTTCGGCACGATCGGGCTCGAGACCGCGTTGGCGGCCGTCCTCACCTACCTGGTCGAACCCGGCGCGCTGACGCTGGCCCGCGCCATCGAGTCCCTGTCCACCACGCCCGCGTGGATCCTCGGCGCCGGCGACCACGGCGGGCCGATCGAACCCGGCCGCCCCGCCAACCTCGTCGTGTTCGACCCGTCCGCCGAGTGGGCCGTCGAGCCACCGTTCGCCTCGAAGAGCCGGAACTCCGCCTTCCTCGGTCGCAGGCTGCGGGGCCGGGTCGTGCACACGATGCTCCGCGGGGAGCTCGTCGTGGCCGACGGGAAGGCGCAGCGGTGAACGCAGGACCCGCGGCGGTCCTGGTGCTCGAGGACGGGAGCGCCTTCCGCGGATCCGCGTTCGGGGCGACCGGGGAGGGGTTCGGCGAGGCGGTCTTCAACACGGGGATGTCGGGGTACCAGGAGGTGCTCACCGATCCCTCGTACGCGGGGCAGGTGGTGGCCATGACCGCACCGGAACAGGGCAACTACGGCACGAACGCGGAGGACGCGGAATCCGGTCGCGTGCACGTGTCGGGGTTCGTGGTGCGCGAGGTCGCGCGCCGCGCATCCAACTGGCGAGCCACCGGGTCGCTCGCCGACGAGCTGGCACGCGCCGGCGTCGTGGGACTCGAGGGCGTCGACACCCGCCGCCTCACGCTGCACCTGCGCGACCGGGGCGTGATGCGATGCGGCGTCTCGACGGTCGACCTCGACGCGGACTCGCTGCTCGAACGCGTCCGTTCGCACCCGGCGATGGAGGGTTCCGACCTCGCGAGGGGCGTGAGCTCGGAGGAGCCCTACGCCGCGCGGGACCTCGTCGGTCCGGCGAGCACCGAGCTCGGTCACGTGTATCGCGTGGCGGCGTACGACTTCGGCCTGAAGAGGAACATCCTCCGCCGGCTCGCGGCGGCCGGGATCGAGGCGACCGTCGTCCCGGCGACGACGCCGGCCGCCCAGGTGCGCTCCGGCGGGTTCGACGGCGTGCTCCTGTCGAACGGGCCGGGTGACCCCGCCGCGACGACCTATGGGATCGGTGCGTGCCGCGAGCTGCTCGGGACGATGCCGGTGTTCGGCATCTGCCTCGGGCACCAGCTCCTCGGGCTCGCCCTCGGCGGACGGACGTCCAAGCTGCCGTTCGGGCACCGCGGTGCGAACCAACCCGTGAAGGACCTGCGGACCGGCCGCGTCGAGGTCACGAGCCACAACCACGGGTTCGCTGTCGAGCCCGACACGTGGCCGCGCGAACGGAACCTCGCGCGGACGGCGTTCGGGCGCGTCGAACTCACCCACTGGAACCTGAACGATGGGACGCTCGAGGGGCTGCGGTGCCTCGACGTCCCCGCGCTCGCCGTGCAGTACCACCCCGAGGCGGCCCCTGGGCCGCACGACGCGCGCTACCTGTTCGACGAGTTCCGTGCGCTGATGGCGGCGGCCTGATGCCGAAACGCTCCGACCTCCACCGCATCCTGGTGATCGGCTCGGGCCCGATCGTGATCGGGCAGGCGTGTGAGTTCGACTACTCGGGGACCCAGGCCTGCAA
>DATEQE010000183.1:0-2205 GCA_035272825.1 Actinomycetota bacterium | reverse complement strand
CGGCGACATCGTCGCCAGGTACCGCAAGCTCTTCCCGTGGCAGCCGTGGGAGCGGACGAGCCACGGGAACGAATTCGTCGTGTTCGACCTCGAGGGCATCGGGCGGGCCGGGCTGATGATCTGCTACGACGGCTGGTTCCCGGAGGTCTCGCGTCACCTCGCCTGGATGGGCGCCGAGGTCATCCTGCAGCCGACGGCCACGGCAACCACCGACCGAGCGCAGGAGCTCGTGCTCGCGCGGGCCAACGCGATCGTCAACCAGGTGTACCTCGTGAACCCGAACATGGGCGGCCGCCCCGGACCCGGACGCAGCATCATCGTCGACCCGGAAGGACACGTTCTGCAGGTGGGTGGGGACGGCGAGGAGTACCTGACCGAGGTCCTGGACCTGGACGCGGTGACGCGCGTCCGCAGCTTCGGCTCGGTCGGGCTCAGCCGTATGTGGGACCAGCTGGACCGTGAGGGTCCCGAGATCGACCTGCCGATGTACGGCGGGACCTTCCGGCCTCGGCCGAAGTCTCCGGGGTGAGCTCGACCGTCGCGAGCGCTGGTCAACGGGTCCCCGGGTCGGGGCCGTCGTTGCTCGACGTTCGGGACCTGCACGTCCGTTTCCGCATGCTGGACGGCACGATCTTCGCCGTGAACGGCGTCAGCCTGCATCTGGACCCGGGCGAGACGCTCGGGCTGGTGGGTGAGTCCGGTTCCGGCAAGAGCGTGACGAGCCTGGCCCTGATGCGCCTGCTGCCGCCGCAACCCGCGGCCGAGGTGAGCGGCGAGATCGTGTTCGACGGGCGCGACCTCGCCGGCCTGGCCGAGAAGCAGATGCGATCGATGCGCGGGCGCGACATCGCGATGGTCTTCCAGGACCCGATGACGAGCCTGAACCCCGTGCTGCGGATCGGGGAACAGATCGAGGAGACGATCCGAGCCCACCGCGAGATCGACGCGGACGGCGCGCGGACACGCGCCGCCGAGCTCCTCCGGCTCGTCGGGATCGCCGACCCCGAGCGTCAGCTCGACCGGTACCCGCACGAGTTCAGCGGGGGGATGCGCCAGCGGGTCATGATCGCGATGGCCCTGGCGCTCGAACCCAAACTGCTGATCGCGGACGAACCGACGACGGCGCTCGACGTCACGATCCAGGCCCAGGTCCTCGAGCTCCTGAAGAGGCTGACGACGGAGACGGGGACCGCCGTCATCCTTATCACGCACGACCTCGGGGTCGTCGCGCGTATGACGAGGCGGGTCGCGGTGATGTACGCGGGCAAGGTCGTGGAATCCGCGCCCACCCGTGAGCTGTTCGCGAACCCGAGGCACCCGTACACGGTCGGGCTGCTGCACTCGATCCCGCGGCTCGACGGCGAGGTGGGCGTGCTCCGACCGATCGAAGGCTCCCCGCCGGATCTGCGGACCGAGCCCACGGGATGCCCCTTCGCGCCGCGATGCGCGTGGAGGCTCGACGCCTGCTGGGAGCGGATGCCGGACCTCGTTCCCCCGGGCTCGGGCGACGAGCCGGCGACCGGCCACCTCGTGGCCTGCCACAACCCGGTCACGCCACCGGAGGTCGAGCTCGCACATCCGGACCGACCCGGATTCGAACCCGCGCCCCGCCCCCAGGCCCTCGCGTGACGTCGCAGCACGCGCTGCTCGAGGTCCGGGACGTCCGCGTCCACTTCCCGATCACCAAGGGTCTCTTGCTACGGCGCGTGACCGGCGAGGTACGGGCCGTCGACGGCGTGGACCTCGAGGTGCAGCGTGGCCAGTCGGTCGGCCTCGTGGGCGAGTCCGGCTCGGGCAAGACCACGCTCGGTCGAGCCGTCGTCGCGCTCGCGAAGCCGACCTCCGGGGCGATCGAGTTCGACGGCAAGGACGTCTGGACGCTCGATCGCGACTAACGCAAACGCCTCCGGCGGCGCGTCCAGATGGTGTTCCAGGATCCGTACGCGTCCCTGGACCCGAGGATGACGGTCGGGAACAGCATCGCCGAGCCGCTCGACATCCATCGGCTCGGCACGCGGGCGGACCGCAAGCGCCGGGTCGGCGAGCTCCTGGAGATCGTCGGGCTGCACCCAAGCCACGCCGACCGCTACCCACACGAACTGTCGGGCGGCCAGCGCCAACGCGTCGGCGTCGCTCGCGCGTTGTCGCTGGGCCCCGACCTCGTCGTGGCGGACGAGCCGGTGAGCGCGCTCGACGTCTCGATCC
>DATEQE010000182.1:0-5790 GCA_035272825.1 Actinomycetota bacterium | reverse complement strand
GTCCGGGCCCGTTCCTTCAGGTTGTCGACGGACCAGTCGTCCACGGCGACGCCCACGATCGGGCAGTCGAGCAGACCGCGACGCTCCAACCGGTAGAGGGAGCGGAACGTCATCACCTTGGCCAGGTCGCCCGTGATGCCGAACACGACGAGCACGTCCGCGGGTCTTGCCTGATCCGTCACTCGAGCGCTTCCTGCCATGTCGTTCCCTCCTTCTGCTCGGTCAGCTGCTGCGTGTGCGCGATCGCGATCTCGTGTTCCGGCGCCGACGCGACGGACGGCTTCCGACGTCGACGCGCCCGCGTCCGAACGCGTCCATCCGCCCCCATCGGCCCGGGATGTCGAGGAGCTCGAGGCGCCCGATGCTGGTCGGGAGCGCGGGGTCGACGACCAGATGCTCGCCGATCGGTTCGAGCCCCAGCATGGTGCGGAGGAGCAGCAGCGGCGCCCC
This sequence comes from Actinomycetota bacterium, assembly GCA_035272825.1. Lineage (GTDB taxonomy): Bacteria > Actinomycetota > UBA4738 > UBA4738 > HRBIN12 > DASSJM01. The sequence goes on along the minus strand of DATEQE010000182.1, from coordinate 5,340 downwards.
GGTCGACCAGGCCTGAGGGCTGCAGGCGGTGGGGTACTGGACCGGGTACTTCGTGATCGAGCGCTCATAGCCACCGAACGCCTCGGGCAGTCGCCCACCGAAGAACCCGGCCGCGTCGAGGATGCCTTCGGCGATCGTCGCGGCCTCGTCCTTGAACCCGTACCGGCGCAGCCCCCACGCGATGAACGAGTTGTCGAAGGGCCAGACGGTGCCGACGTGATAGCCGATCGGGTTGTACCTGCCTTCACCCTCCGCGAGCGTCCGCACGCCCCAGCCGGAGAACAGCTTCGGGCCGAGGAGGTTGTCGACGACGGACTTCGCCTTGGACTTGTCGACGATGCCGCTCCAGAGCAGGTGGCCGTTGTTCGACGCCAGCGAGTCAACTTGGTGGCCCTCGGTGTCGAGCGCGAGCGCGAAGTAGCCTTCGTCCGCGACCCAGAAGTCCCGGTTGAAGCGCCGCTTGAGATCGGACGCCTCCTTCTCGAGACGGTCGGCGAACGCCGGATCGTTCCAGACCGATCTCGAGAGGCGAGCTCCTCGGATCTTCGCGTCGTAGGCGTAACCCTGCAGCTCACACGTCGCGCGGGGGAACCCGGGCAGTTGCCCGTCTCGGTAGGAGATCGAGTCCCACGAGTCCTTCCAACATTGGTTCTCGAGCCCCGTCTGCTCGTTGCGGCGCTGGTACCAGACGTAGCCGTTGCCGAGGAGATCGGCGTAGTCGTCGATCCAGGCGAGCGCCGCCCTGGCCTCGTGCTCGCGCTGCCGGACCAGCGAGCGATCGCCGGTCCACCGCTCGTACTCGTCCAGCAGGATCACGTACAAGGGGGTGGCGTCAGCGCAACCGTAGTAGGGAGAGTGCGGGCGCTCCTCGAAGGCCGTCATCTCGCCGTACCGCATCTCGTGGAGGATGCGACCCGGATCCTCGTCGCGGAAGTCGTCGATCCGGCTGCCCTGCCAGTCCCCGAGCGCCTGCAGGGTCGTCGCCGCGAGCTCGGGTGTGAACGGCAGCGCCTGGAGGCTGGTCAGGATGCTGTCGCGGCCGAACATGGTCATGAACCACGGAAGCCCGGCGGCGGGAAGGCTCCGTCCTCCCGCGACCAACGGCGAGAAGCGGAGCGCGGCCAGATCGACGAGGCTCCGGCGATACGTCGCCCGGAGGCGATCGTCGTCGCATTCCAGGCGGGGCGCCTCCTCGAGCCAGTTCTCGAGGCTCCGTCCCATGTTCGGCTGGGCCCGGCGTTCCCCGCGCCGGTACTTCGGACGAACCATGCGTCCGCCGGCACCGACCGCGGTCACGACGTCCAGGTCGGTCGTCCACGAGCCGTGAGGTTCGATCGTGACGACGAACGTGAGGCCCTTCTCGTCGATTGCGGCCGGCCCCGAGGCCGAGATCGTCGTCATCCGAGCGAAGGTCTCGCGTTCGTACACCAGGTGGAGGCCGTCCTCGTCGATCCGGTTGGTGTACGTCCCCTTCTTCTTCAGCGCGTCCTTGACCTCGAACAGGTCCGCGAAGTCCGAGTCCGCATCGACCCGTACGGCGAGCTCGATCGGCTCGTCGGCGTGGTTCAGGATGGTGAGCTCCTCGTGGAACCCGTCCCCGACCGCCCGCTGGCGGATCACGGACAGCTTCGCGTCGACGTACACGGTGCCGGTCCCGGGCACCAGGAAGAACCGCGCCTCGAAGTACTGCAGGTCGTCGACGGAGAGCGCGTTGAGGCGCTCGCCGTTCACGGTCAGCACCCACGTCGACAGGAAGCGGGTATCGAAGGAGAACAGGCCCGTGGGGTCGGTGAGCGACGCCTCGATGTCGCCGCGCGGGTCGCTCACGACGAAGGTGTTCCCGTCGAGGATCTTGACGACCCCGTCGCTCACGATCGCCGCCCCCCCACGACCGTCCCCTGCTCCGCTGTTGAGGGCGGCCCCGGGAGGAGACGCTGGAACAACACCAGGAGGGTGGGATCGCCCTCGAGCCACACGACGCCACGCAGCGCGCCGGCCATCGCGTTCACCCTCCCGGTGACCATGCCCTCGAACAGGTCCTTGGAGGTCCTGATCACCGCGTCCGCCTTGGCGTTGCGATGCGAGACGGAAACGCCGCCCTCTCCGAACGTGAGGAACCAGCGTTCGGTGGTCGCCCCCGACCCCAGGTCGATCCGCAGGGAACCGCTCGCTCGCCGTGGGAGCGCTCCGGCGCCATCGCCGGTCAGCCGTTCGAAGAACGCCTCGATGGGTCCGCTCACGGAAGCCTCCATGTGCGCCGGGCCGATCTCCCTACGGAACCGTTCCGTGCCGGTCGTGCCATCATGCCGAATGTATGAAATGGAGTCGGGGGGGCCCCACGCCGGCGCGCGGTCTCCATGTTCATCCGGTGTTCATCCGGTTCGGGCGATGCTGGGGCCCGACCAGGGCGATTCTATGGGGTTGTCACCTGGGCTCGCACCCGGCCCGTTCACAGGATGAGCGCATCCGGGCTCCGAGCGACGCGGGAGGGGGAGTCATCGATGCCCGATCGGCCACGGATCGTCGTGCTGGGGGGTGGGTTCGGCGGGGTCGGCGCGGTCAAGAAGCTGGGGGACGCCGACGTCGACGTCCTGCTCGTGGACAGACACGACTACCACACGTTCCAGCCGCTCCTGTACCAGGTCGCGACCGACCTGCTCGAGCCGCCCACCGTCGGGCACCCGCTCCGCGATCTGTTCCACGATCGTCCGAACGTCAGGGTGAAGCAGGCGACGGTCACGGGCATCGATCTGGAAAAGCGCCGGGTGTCGTTCGCCGAGATGAGGCCCGTCGCCTACGACCACCTCGTGCTCGGGCTCGGGGCGACCGTCAACTTCTTCGGGGTCGCCGGCGCCCCCAAGCACGCCTTCCCGATGTACACGCTGCCCGACGCCGTACGCCTAAAGGAGCACGTGCTCGAGCGCTGGACGGCGGTGGATCGCGATCCCGATCTGATCGATGACGGTGCGCTCAACGTGGTCATCGTGGGCGCCGGCCCCACCGGCGTCGAGAGCGCGGGGGCGTTCGCCGAGCTGTACCGGCAGAACCTCGCGAAGGACTACCCCGACGTCCCCCAGGACAAGGCTCGGATCATCGTGGTCGAGGCCGGGGACGCGGTCCTGTCGATGTTCAAGAAGGGCCTGCAGACCTACTCGAAGAAGGCGCTCGAGAAGCGCACGGTCGAGATCATGCTCGGCGAGGTCGTCGAGAGCATCGAGCCGACCCGCGTCCGGCTGAAGTCTGGCACGGTGCTGAATGCGCACACGCTGATCTGGGGGGCCGGCCTGCAGGCCAACCCGCTCGTGTCCGGCCTGCATCTCGAGCTGCAGCACGGCAACAGGATCCCGGTCGGACCCGACCTCACGCTCCCCGGTCACCCCGACGTATACGGCGTGGGCGACATCGCATGGATCACCGACACGAAGACCAAGACCGTGCTCCCGCAGCTCGGATCGGTGGCGCTGCAAGCCGGCGAGCATGCCGGCACGACGATCTCGAGGATCCTGAAGAAGAAGAAGCCCGAGCCCTTCGAGTACGAGGACAAGGGGACGATGGCGACGATCGGTCGCAGGGCCGCCGTCGTGCAGTTCCGCCGGGGCAGGTCGCTGACCGGGACCACGGCGTGGCTCGCGTGGGGCACGGTCCACCTCGCGCTCCTGTCGACGGGCGAGGACCGGGCGAAGGCCGTGGTCGACTGGACCTGGGCGGGGTTCACGCACGAGCGTTCCGGCCGGATCCAGGTGGATGCGTCGGAGCGGTAGCACGGGCGCGGTCGAGCGCCGCCTCAGGAAGGACCAGCCTCGCGCGCGCCGAACCATGGCCGGCGCGACCGCTCTGTCCGTCGCGGCCGCCTTCTGCTGGATCGCGTTTGCGTTGCTCCTCGCGATCGTCGTCGCCCGCGTCTTCGTGGACGGCGGCACGCTCGGATCGGTCGAAACCCTGCTGCTCGCGATGCTCGCCCTCGCGCTCGTCCGCGGGGTGCTGCTCTGGTCGAGCGAGGTCGTGGCCCAGCGTGCTGCCGGCGGCATCAAGACCGACCTGCGCGAACGGCTGGCGGCCGCGCTCGTCGCCCTCGGCCCCACCGCGGTCCGAGGCGAGCGGATCGGCGAGCTCGTGTACACGGCGGGAGAGGGGGTCGATACCCTCGATCCCTACGTTACGCGGTACGTTCCCGCGCGCGTCCTCGCCGTCCTCGTGCCCGTCCTGGTGGCGAGCGTCGTCGCGGTGCTCGACCCATGGTCCGTGTTGGTCCTGCTGATCGCGGGCCCGCTGCTGGTGCTGCTGCTCGGCCTGATCGGCCGTCGCGTCCGCGACCTCGCCGAACGCCGCGAACGCGAGCTGGCGTGGATGAACGCCCACTTCCTCGACGTCCTGCGGGGGCTCCCGACCCTGAAGATGTTCGGGCGCAGCGCCGACCAAGCGGAGACGATCCGCGCCGTGAGTCGTCGGCAGGGTTCGAGCACGATGGACGTCCTGCGCACCGCGTTCCAGACGACGCTCGTGCTCGAGTGGGGCGCGACCGCCGCCACCGCGCTCGTCGCGATCGAGACCAGCGTCCGGCTGATGGCCGGCGGGTTGACGTTCGAGCGGGCGCTCGCCGTGCTGTTGCTCACGCCCGAGTTCTTCCTGCCGCTGCGCCGTCTGTCGGCCGAGTACCACGTGGGGCGTACGGCCGTTGCGGCCGCCGAACGCGTCTACGCCGTCCTCGACACACCCGTGAGGATTCACGTCCCGACGCCGAGCGCCGCCCGCCAGCTGCCGGCGAGGATGGACGTTCGTTTCGACCATATCGTCGTGACGTACGACGAGGGTTCGCGGACCGCCCTCGCCGGATGTTCGCTCGAGATCCCGCACGGCCGGACGGTCGCGCTCGTCGGCCCGACGGGCGCCGGGAAGACGACCGTCGCGAACGTCCTGTTGCGGTTCGTCGACCCGGACCGCGGGCGTGTGACGGTCGGCGGCGAGCCGCTCTCCGAGATCGATCCGGCGCTCTGGCGCACCCGGGTGGCGTGGGTCCCGCAGCAGGCGTCGCTGTTCCACGGCACCGTGGCCGACAACCTCCGCTTGGCCCGGCCCGACGCCTCGGACGACGAACTGATGGCCGCGGCGACCGCCGCCAACGCACACGCGTTCGTGACGGACCTCCCGGACGGGTACGCGACCCCGATCGGCGAGGGCGGCGCCCGGCTGAGCGGCGGCGAGCGCCAGCGTCTCGCGCTCGCCCGAGCCTTCCTCAAGGATGCCCCGTTCCTGATCCTGGACGAGCCGACGTCGCACCTCGATCGCGAGAGCGAGACGCTCGTGCTCGAGGCGGCGTCCCGCCTGATGCGAGACCGGACG
>DATEQE010000181.1:0-4179 GCA_035272825.1 Actinomycetota bacterium | reverse complement strand
AGGACGGCGCGACGCGGATCACGCCGTCGCCGCCGATCCCGAACCGCCGGTCGCACAGGCGGCGCGCGAACTCCTCGCCAAGCTCGAGCCGCCCGGCGACGTCCTCGAGCAGGACGAAGTCGTTGCCCGTCCCGTGGTACTTCCAGAACCGGAGCTCATCCATCCGCGGTCCTCCGGACCTGCCATGACAGGTAGTCCACGACGTCCTCGACGAGGGCCCCGGCCCCGGCCTCCCCCGCCTCGAACCAGCGGATCCTCGGGTCCCGCCGGAAGAAGGTGAGCTGCCGGCGCGCGAGTGTCCTCGTGCGCTTCACCGTACCCGCGACCGCCGCGTGGAGCGTGAGCTCGCCGGCGAGGTGACGGGCCAACTCAGCGTACCCGATGGCCTGGGCCGAGGTGAGCCAGGCACCGAACCCACGCCCGACGAGCCGGCGCACCTCGTCGAGCCAGCCGCGTTCGAGCATCTCGGCGACGCGGGCCTCGATCCTGGTCCGGAGCACGGGGGCCGGCATCGAGACGGCCGCGGCCCGGACCCGATGCGGCTCGTAGGTCTCCCAGCCCCCGGCGAAGCTCGAGAACGGTTGCCCGGTGAGCTCGGCGACCTCGAGCGCCCGCACGGTTCGCCGGACGTTGCTCGGCTCGATCTTCGATGCTGCCGTGGGGTCGGACACGGTGAGGCGCTCGTGGAGGCCACTCGCGCCGACCACCGCCGCCTCGGCCTCCAGACCCTTGCGGGTGTCCGGGTCGGTCCCCGGGAACCCGAGCTCGTCGACGATCGCGCGCTCGTACAGGGCCGAGCCGCCAACGAGCAGCACCCGCCGCCCGCGCGAACGGATGTCGGTGATGGCCGCACGTGCCAGCTCCTGGTAGCGCGCGACGCTGAACGGCTCGGAGGGCTCGGCCACGTCGAGGAGGTGGTGCGGGACCCGGGCCCGTTGTTCAGCGGTCGGCTTGGCCGTCCCGATGTCCATTCCCCGGTACACGAGCATCGAGTCGACCGAGACGATCTCGGCGCCGAGGCGTTCGGCCACCGCGATCCCCGCCTCCGTCTTGCCCGCGGCGGTCGGACCGACGAGCGCGAGGAGAGGCGGTTCGGCACCGGAGCCTTCGCGCGCGGCCATCACCCGACAGCGGCCGGCTCCCGCTGATCCGCGAGCTCGCCGTCCAGGTGGTGGGGGTGGGCGCCCACGATCCGCACGTCGAGGAACGTGCCGGGCGCGTGCTCGCCGCCGACGTGCACGACACGGTTTCCCCGGGTCCGACCGCGCGCGCCGCCCTTGCGCCCGAGACCCTCGATCAGCACCTCGGCCGAGGAGCCGACCTGCTCGCGCATCCGCTCGAGCGCGATGGCCTCCTGGAGCGCGACCAGTCGGTCGAACCGCTCCTGGACCATGGGCTTGTCGAGCTGCTCGTCCATCTCGGCGGCGCGAGTCCCCGGTCGGGACGAGTACTGGAACGTGTACGCCTGGTCGAAGCGCGCACGCCGAACGAGGTCGAGCGTGTCCTCGAAGTCCTCTTCGGTCTCGCCGGGGAACCCCACGATGATGTCGGTGCTCACCGCGATGTCCGGGATCGCGGCGCGGATCCGTTCGAGCCAGCCGAGGTAGCGCTCGCGCCGGTACGAGCGCTGCATCGCCTTCAGCACCCGATCCGACCCCGATTGCAGCGGGAAGTGGATGTGCTCGCACACCTTGTCGCTCTCGGACATCGCGTCGATCACGTCCGGCGTGAAGTCGTGCGGGTGCGGGCTCGTGAACCGGATCCGGCGGAGCCCGTCGACTTGGTTCACGGCCCGGAGCAGGTCGGCGAACAGCGGACGCCGGGCCGACTCCGGCACGGTGAGATCCCGACCGTACGTGTTCACGTTCTGGCCGAGCAGGGTGATCTCGACCACGCCCCGGCGCGCGAGGCTCTGCACCTCGGCCAGCACGTCGCCGATCGGGCGCGAGAGCTGCGGCCCGCGCACGAGCGGCACGATGCAGAACGTGCACGCGTTGTCGCACCCCACCGCGATCGAGACCCACGCGTGGTGCGCGACCTGGCGCAGCGCCGGCAGAGCGCTCGGGAAGATCTCGGTCTGCTCGCGGACGTCGAGCTGCGGGCCCTCGGTCTCGGCCCGATGGAGCAGCTCGAGCAGCCCGGGCAGGGCGTGGGTGCCGACCACCACGTCCACCCACGGGGCGCGTGCGCGGATCGTGCCACCGTCCTTCTGCGCAAGGCACCCGGCCACCACGATCCGCATCCGTGGGTTCGCCTGCTTGAGCGGCCGGAGGTGCCCGAGGTTGCCATAGAGCCGGTTGTCCGCGTTCTCGCGGATCGCGCACGTGTTGAACACGACTACGTTCGCGTCGGCGGCCTCCTCGGTCGGCACGTAGCCGTCTGCCGTGAGCAGGCCCGCGATCCGCTCCGAGTCGTGCTCGTTCATCTGGCACCCAAAGGTGCGGAGCAGGTACCGCCGATCGGCCATGACCCCTCAGGCTACCTTCGCGCCCGTCTCATTTGGCGTACTCGACCGAACGCGTCTCGCGCACGACCGTGATCTTGATCTGCCCGGGGTACTGCAGCTCCTCCTCGACCTGTTTGGCGATGTCCCGCGCCATCACCTGGGCGGAGAGGTCGTCGATGTCCTCGGGCTTGACCATCACGCGGACCTCGCGACCGGCCTGCATCGCGTAGACCTTCTCGACGCCCGGGTAGCTCGTGCAGATCTCCTCGAGGCGCTCGAGGCGCTTGATGTAGGTCTCCAGGCTCTCGCGGCGGGCCCCCGGGCGGCCGCCCGAGATCCCGTCGGCGATCTGCGCGATCACCGCGTCGATCGTCCGCTGCTCGACCTCGCCGTGGTGGGACTCGATGCAGTGGACGACCTCGGGCGACTCCTTCATCCGCCGGGCGATCTCGGCGCCGATGATCGCGTGTGAGCCCTCGACCTCGTGCGTGACCGCCTTGCCGATGTCGTGGAGCAGCGCGCCGCGCCTGGGGACCGTCGGGTCGATCCCGAGCTCGGACGCGATCGCCGAGGCGATGTGCGCCGACTCGACGAGGTGCTTGAGGACATTCTGCCCGTACGAGGTCCGGAACTGCAGGCGCCCGAGCAGCCGGATCATCTCGGGGTGCATGTCGGTGATCCCGGTGTCGAGCACCGCCTCCTCGCCCGCGCGCTTGATCTGCTCGTCGATCTCCCTCTGCGAGCGCTCGAACGTCTCCTCGATCCGCGCCGGGTGGATCCGCCCGTCCTGCACGAGCTTCTCGAGCGTGAGCCGCGCCGTCTCGCGCCGCACTGGGTCGAAGCTCGACAGCACCACCGCCTCGGGCGTGTCGTCGATGATCAGGTTCACCCCGGTCGTCGCCTCGAACGCGCGGATGTTCCGGCCCTCACGACCGATGATGCGTCCCTTCATGTCCTCGCTCGGGAGCGAGAACACCGAGACCGTCGACTCGCTCGTCTGCTCGGAGGCGACGCGCTGGATCGCGATCGTCACGATCTTGCGGGCGCGCTCCTCCCCCTCCTCGCGCGCGCGCTGCTCGATCTCGCGCACCGTGGCCATCGCCTCGCGCTTGGCCTCGTCGACCACCTGCGCGCGGAGCGCCTCCTTCGCCTCGGACGCCGTGAGCCGCGCGATCTTCTCGAGCGCGGCGCGATGCTGGACCGCCGAGTGCTCGAGCTGCTCGCGGACCAGGGCGAGCTTGCGGTCCCGGTCGTCCAGCTCCTCCGAACGCCGGTCCGCCTCGTCGACCTTGCGGTCGACCAGGCGCTCCTTCTGCGTGAGGCGCTCCTCCTGGCGCTTGATCTCGTCCCGCCGGGTGCGAACGTCCTCCTCCGTCTCGCGCCGGAGCGCACCGATCTCGTCCTTCGCCTCGACCAGGGCCTCGCGCGTCAGGCGCTCCGCCTCGCGCTCCGCTTCCAGGATCACCTTCTGGGCTCTGCCCTCGGCGCTCTCGGCCTGCGACCTGGCCACCGCCTTGCGGATGACGAAGCCGATCGCGATGCCGAGCGCCAGGGCAACCACCCCAACGACCACCGGTACCATCGGTCCACCGCCCTCTGTCGAAGACACGGAATAGCCAACCGAGGCCCATCGGGCTCTGTTCGGCCGTGCGACCGAAGGATGCGGACTAGAGCGATGCCGGGGCCGACGGCCCCGCTCGCCCTCCGATCCGGTGTGCTCCCTGTGACGTCTG
>DATEQE010000180.1:0-3441 GCA_035272825.1 Actinomycetota bacterium | reverse complement strand
AGCGCGCGGCCCGCGGGTCCGGCTGAGCTCGCAGGGTCAGGCCGGGCCCTCGAAGGGGCCGGGCTCGCGGAGTACCACGAAGTCGGCCAGGCCGTCCTCGGCGTTCGGTTGCAGGTCCCCACGAGATCGAACCCTTCCGCGTGGAGCACGTCCGGATCCGGGGTGGGCGCATCTGGGTGACGGAGGCCGATCACGAGCTCGAACCCGGCGGCGTCGGCGATGCGCATGAGCGTTCGGACGGTGGGGATGCGGTTGCCGGTCTCCAGGGAGGCCAGGTTCGGCTGGGAGGTGTCGGTCCGTGCGGCGAGCTGGCGTTGCGAGAGCCCGGAGAGCTCGCGGACCACGAGGATCAGGTAGCCGGCACCGAGAGGGAAGGGGCGCGTTTCCGAGCCAAGACCGATATCGATTTCCGTATCGGGCGGGTGCCGGATGTTCACACCTCCACGGTGGGACCCTACGTCTCGCCACCGACGCGTCCGTTGCTCGGGTATCCTGCTGAACAACGATGGCTGCCTACGACTACCTCTGCATGGTGTGCGAGCACCGGTTCGAGGACCGGCGCCCGATGACCGCCACAGTCGACACCGCCCTCGCGTGCCCGTCGTGCGGAGGCGATCGCGTGCGCCGGCAGTTCTCCTTCATCGCGGGCAAGGTACCGGCATCCGGGTCCGTTCCCCACGCGACGGGCGGTTGCGCCTGCGGCGGCGCCTGCGCCTGCGGTCACTGACGCCGCGCCCACGGGCTGCCGCCATGCGACGAACCTGACGCGGTTCCGTGGCGTTTCCGCGACACGGCTTGTGCCTTCGGGGCGAACCCGCGAGCATCGCGTGCATGGACGCCGAGTTGAAGACGACGTTGGCGCTCTCGCTCGTGGGGATCGGCGCCGTCGCCACGGGCGCGCTCGGGATCGTGCTGCCGGCGGGGGAGCGGATCGCGGCCGGCCTCGCACTGGTCGTCGGCGCCGGGATCGGGGTGGTGGCGCTCGCGATCGGGACGCAGGTGGTGAACGCCCCCGATGACTCCCCCGAGGCCTACGCGACGGTCTTCCTCGTGGCCGCGGCGCTCGGTCTGGTCGGCACGATCGTGAGCCTCGCCCTGCTGTGGCGTCGTACCGCCGGCCAACGCGGCGCCCGAGCCCGCGACGACGGCGAACCCGAACGCGCGGCGCGAACCTCAGCGGCGGGCGAGGGCTAGCGCCAGCCGTTCGAGCGACGCCTCGGTCATCGGCTGCAGGATGACGATCAGGTGGGCGATGCCGAGCTCGTCGTACGCCGCCAACGCCTCCGCCAACTCGTCGACCGATCCGCCGAACGCGCCGTCGTCGCCGTCCTCTTCGGCGGGTGGCGCGAGCGACGGATCCCTGATTTCGATGCCCACGGTGCGTTCGAGCGTCGCGGGGTCTCGGCCCTCCGCCGCGAGCGCCGCGTCGAGCGCCTCGAGGCGCCCGCGCAGACGCTCGTCGGGCGCGCCGAACCAGGCCGTGTTCCACGCGTCCGCGTGGCGAGCCGTCAACCGGAGCATCCGCGGGCCGAACGCCGCCACGAGCACCGGGATGCGGCGCGAGGGGGACGGTTCGAGCACGGCGTCCCGTGCCGTGAAGTACGTACCGTCGAACGTGACCGTCTCGCCGCGCACCAGCGGGACGACGATCCGCAGCGCCTCCTCGAACCGGTCGACCCGGTGATCCTTTGGGTACCCGAACGCGTCGTACTCGGCGTCGTGCCACCCGGCCCCGAGACCGAGGATCAGCCGACCGCCGCTCACCTCGTCGGTGGTCGCGGCCATCTTGGCGACGATCGACGGGTGGCGGAAGCTCGAGCACAGGACGAGCGTGCCGATCTCGACGCGTTCGGTCGCGGCGGCGAGCGCGCTCACGACGGTCCATGCCTCGAGCTGCCCGTCGATCGGTCCGCTCGCCGGCTTGTGGAAGAAGTGGTCGTACATCCAGACCGAGTCCAGGCCGTGCGCCTCGGCGGAACGGGCGAACGAGGCGATCGCCCGCCACGACGGCCTCGCGCCCTCGGAGTCGCTCGCCGCCGCCGGTACGATGACGCCGATCTTCACGCGCGGAGTGTAGGAGATGGATCCCGATGAACGGTCCCTTGCGCGTGACGCGCTCCGTCGTCGTCCCCGAACGCGAGCTGACGTGGCGGTTCAGTCGTTCGTCGGGGCCCGGCGGTCAGTCGGTGAACACCGCCGACTCGCGCGTGGAGCTCAGCCTGGACGTCGCGCGGACGACCGCGCTCGGACCCGTCCAGCGGGCTCGCGTCCTCGACCGCCTGTCACGTCGGCTCGTCGACGGCGTCCTGACCGTGAAGGCGTCCGAGCACCGCTCGCAGCTCCGGAACCGGGAGGCCGCGCTCGAGCGCATGGCGGACACGCTGGCCGGAGCGCTCGCGCCGCCGCCGCCCCGCCGGCGCCCGACGAAGCCGAGGCGTGGCGCCGTCGAGCGCCGGCTCGCGGACAAGAAGCGGCGCTCCCGGACCAAGCGACTCCGGCGGAACGAGCCAAGGAACGAGGAAGACTGAACGGTCGTCCCGGCGTGGACTACCATCTCCGGACCGATGGCCGATCCCGCGTACGACGCACAGACCGCGCTCGTGGTGGTCGACGTCCAGAACGACTTCGCGCATCCCGATGGCGGGCTGTACGTGCGGGGTGGCGAGAACCTCGTTCCGACGATCAACGCCCAGATCGCGAAGGCTCGAGAGGCCGGCGCCGTCGTCGCGTACACGGCCGACTGGCATCCCGCATCGACGCCGCACTTCGCCAAGGACGGCGGGATCTGGCCGGACCACTGCGTCATGGACACGTGGGGCGCGGAGTTCCACGCCGACCTCGACGTCGACGGTCCGGTCGTCCGGAAGGGCTCGAACGGCGAGGACGGGTACTCGGGGTTCACGATGCGGGATCCGACGACGGAGGAGACGGAGCCGACCGAGCTCGCCGAGCTCCTCCGCGACCGAGGCGTCACCCGGATCGTCGTCTGCGGGCTCGCGACCGACTACTGCGTGAACTCGACGGCGCTCGACGGGATCAAGGAGGGCTTCCGGGTCCGGGTCCTCTTCGATGCGATCCGGGCGGTGGACCTCCAGCAGGGGGATGGCGAGCGAGCGATCGCGGAGGTCGAGCGCGCGGGCGGCGAGATCGTCCGGTGACCTAGAGGTCCATCAGCGCCTTGCGTTGCCCGCCGTCCATCGGGATGTGCGCGCCGTTCAAGTAGCTCGCGCGCGGGGACGCGAGGAACGCCACGAGGTTCGCGACCTCCTCGGGTTCGCAGATCCGGCCGAGCGGCAGGCTGCCGACCGCGAGCTCGTGCGCGGCGTCCTGGTCGATCCCCTTGTCGCGCGCGAACGCCTTCTCGAGCCCGTCCCACCTTTCCGTGTTCACCGGCCCGGGGTTCACGGTGTTCACGCGGATCCCGAGCGGGCCGTACTGCTC
>DATEQE010000179.1:0-2366 GCA_035272825.1 Actinomycetota bacterium | reverse complement strand
CGGCACCGCGCCCAGGCTCGAGACGACGTCGACGATCACGAGGGCGCCGGTCTCGTTCGCCACTCGGGCGAGGTCGCGGATCGGCTGGATCACGCCGGTCGAGGTCTCGGAGTGCGTGAGCAGGACCGCCTTCACCGGTTGCTCGGCCAGCGCGGCCGCGACGTCCTCGGGCACGATCCTGCGGCCCCAGTCGTACTCGACCTTGCGCACGACGAGGCCGTGCGCCTCTGCGAGCTTGGTCCAGCGCTCGGAGAAGAACCCGGCGAGTGGCACCAGCACCTCGTCGCCCGGCGAGAACACGTTCTGGATCGCCGATTCGAGCCCGCCGGTTCCGGACGACGTCATCAGCAGGACGTCGGCGTTCTCGGTCCGGTAGAGCTGCTTCAACCGGGCGGTCACGTCTCGCATCAGGCCGCCGAACCCGGGACCCCGGTGGTACACCAATGGGCTCCCCTGCGCGAGCAGCACCTCGGGCGGGATCGGGGTGGGGCCGGGGGCCAGGATGATCTCGGGACGGTCCATCTCGGCGTGCTCCTGTGGCGCTCGGTGGAGGTCTCGGTGCCGCTGCGGCGCCATCTCCGGTCCGCCGGCTCAGCGTATCATCGTGTGTCTCGCCGCCAGTTCCTCCGGCGGCGTTCTTGCCGTCGTGGCGACCCTGCGGTTCCTGCTCAAGCGGTTCTTCGCCCAGCGTCTGCTGGGCCTGGCCATCGTGGTCACGCTCGGCTTCACGATCGGGGTGTTGGTCGCGGGGCCGATCTATGCGGACGCCGCCCGCGAGGCGATCCTGTCTTCAGCGGTCTCGACGGCGCCGGTCACCGTGAAGAACGTCCGGTTCCTCACGTACGGCAACCCCTCCTACGACTACGAGACCGCAAATGCGACCCTCGAAGAGGAGGTCTCTCGGCTGCCGGCGGGCGAGATCGTGCCGCAGGGGCGCGGGACCGTTCGGCTGGCCGGGGCCGATCCGAACGCCCCGCTCTCACTGACGGTGATGTTCCGCGACGCCGCCACCGACCATGTGCCGTACCGGGGCGAACCCCCGCAGGGGCCCGGTGAGATCGCGCTCCCCGGTGAGATCGCGCGCCTGCTCGGCGTCGACGTCGGCGAGGCCGTGACTGCGATCGGACCCACCGGCGACCAGGCCGAGCTCACGCTCGTCGGCCGCTTCGACCCGCCGAGCCGCGATGACCCCTTCTGGTTCGGCGACCAGACGCCGTTCCCGCCGCCGGACTCGACCGAGCTCTCGCCCGGGCTGGGAGACCGTATCGGGTACCTCGAGATGGCGTCCGCGCTGGGGGTGACGAGCGAGTACGTGTGGACGTCTACCTCGACCTCGTCGGCGACCCGTTCGTCCGGGCCGAGCGGATCCCGCCGGAGATCGAACGGATCTCCGACCAGCTTCTCCCGACGCCCGAGTTCACCCAGCTCCAGGTGAGCACGGGGCTCGACACGCTGATCACGCTCGTGCAGCAGCGCGTCGAGGACCTGCACGTCCCGATCTTCCTGGTCGTGTTCCAGATCGGCGCGGTCGCGCTTGCGATCCTCGCGGGCGTCGGCTCGCTGGTCCTGTCGCGCCAGTCGTTCGAGCTCGCCGTCCTACGCAGCCGCGGGTTCTCCACCGGCAAGCTGCTCGCCGCGCAGGGGGTCCAGGCCAGGGCGCGGCTGCCCGACGAGGCGATCGACGCGCTCAGCGGCGTTGACCTGGAGGTCGAGGTCCGCGACGGCGAGGTCCGGATCCGCCGCAAGGGCGAAGGCGGGCTCATCGGTGAGTGATCGCTGGCGGCCACCTGGTTCCGAGGGCGCCCGGGCGCCCGCCCCCCCGCGGGCGCCGGACGGTCGCGAGCCGTTGCTCTCGGCAACGGACATCGTCCGCACCTACCGGGGAACGAACGGCGTCCAGGCCGTGCGCGGCGCATCGATCGCGCTCGCCGCGAAGGACTTCGTGGCGCTGATGGGGCCGTCGGGTTCGGGCAAGACGACGTTCCTCGGGGTGCTGTCGGGCCTGGACGCCCCGGACGCCGGCGAGGTCCGGTGGAAGGACCGGCCGATCCGCGAGCTCTCCTTCGACGAGCAGATCGCGCTCCGTCGGAGCGGGATGGGCTTCGTGTTCCAGAGCTTCGGGCTGCTGCCGACGCTCTCGGCCGTGGAGAACGTGGAACTCCCGCTCCGCGTCTCGCGGGTCGAGCTCAAGGAATCCAAGGCCCGCGCGGAGATGTGGCTCGCGCGGCTCGGGCTCGGCGACCGGATGCACAACCGGACGTTCGAGCTGTCTGCCGGGCAGCAGCAGCGGGTCGCGGTGGCGCGGGCCCTGATCGGCGAACCCGAGGTGGTCCTCGCCGACGAGCCGGTCGCGGAGGTCGACACCG
>DATEQE010000178.1:0-4101 GCA_035272825.1 Actinomycetota bacterium | reverse complement strand
TACCTGCGGGACGAGGCCCGCTCGGAGCAGGACAAGGCGATCTCGATGGTCCGGAGCCTGTTCGCGCACTATCTCGATCACCCCGAGGAGGTTCCGCAGGAGTACCATCGGGCGCCGGGAGACCTGCCGACCCGTGTCGCCGACTACATCGCCGGCATGACGGACCGGTACGCTCTGCGGATCTACGAGCAGCTGTTCCTTCCCCAACGCTGGTTGCTGTAGCCGGCGCGAGGCGAGGTCGAGGGGAGGAACGTGGCCGGCAGGATCAGGGACGAGGACGTCGCCGCGGTCCGCGAACGCACGGACATCGTCAAGCTCGTCTCCGGCTACCTCACGCTGAAGAAGGCCGGACACGACCGCTTCGTAGGGCTGTGTCCGTTCCACACGGAGAAGACGCCATCGTTCGGCGTCTCGCCCTCCAAGGGCCTGTACCACTGCTTCGGCTGCGGCAAGGGCGGCGACGCGATCGGGTTCCTGCGCGACGTCGAGCATCTCGAGTTCTCCGAGGCGGTCGAGCGTCTCGCCAAGGATGCGGGCGTCACCCTGCGCTACGAGGGCGACACGCCCGCCGAACGCCGCGTCGCGTCCAAGCGCCAAGCGTTGGTCCGGGCGAACGAGGCCGCGTTCGAGCTGTACCACCGCACGCTCTTGGAAGCCAAGGAGGGGGAGGAGGCCCGGGCGTACCTCGAGTCCCGCGGGATCGACCGCGACCTGGCCGCCGAGTTCGAGATCGGGTACGCGCCCGCCTATCCGGATTTCCTGCTCCGGCGGCTGGTGAAGTCGCTCTCGGCCGAGCTCCTCGTCGAGGCCGGTCTCGCCATCAAGGACCAGGAGGGCAACGTCCGCGACCGGTTCCGCCGCCGGATCACGTTCCCGGTGCACGACCTCTCCGGCAAAGCGGTCGGGATCGGCGCGCGGAACCTGCCCGGTGGCAGCGGGCGCGACGAGGGGCCGAAGTACCTGAACTCGCCCGAGACGCCGGTGTACCGAAAGGCCGAGGTGCTCTACAACCTGCAGCGCGCCAAGGCGTCGGCCACCAAGCTTGGCGAGCTGTACCTCGTCGAGGGCTACACCGACGTGATCGCGATGGTTCGGGCCGGCGTCACGAACACGGTCGCGACGTGCGGGACCGCGCTCGGAGAGGGCCACTTCCGACTCGCGTCGCGGTTCGCGCAGCGGATGGTGCTCGCCTTCGATTCGGACGACGCGGGCGCGCGCGCCGCCGAACGCGCCTTCGAGTTCGTCGAGCGGTTCCCGGTCCAGCCGGTCGTCCTGATCCTGCCCGAGGGCCTGGACCCGGCGGACTTCGTCGACAAGCACGGGGGCGAGGCCCTCCGCGAGCTCGCGGCAACGGCCGTCCCGCTCGTCGAGTACATGGTGCGGAGGACCGTGGGCCGTCACGACCTCTCGACGATCGAAGGCCAGAGCGCGGCGGTCGCCGCGGCCGTCCCGGTGCTCGAACAGCTCGGCGACCCGGTCCGGAAGAGCGAGTACGCGCACTTGCTCGCGGAGCTCGCCGACGTGTCGGAGGGATCGGTCGTTCTCGCGATCGACCAACGGCTCTCGGGACGCCCCGCCGAGGTTCAGCCGGCCGTCAAGCGGGCGTCGGCGCAGGAGAAGGTCGAGCGGGAGATGCTCAGGATCCTCGCCCGCGACGCCGAGGCGTTCGGTCGGATCGGGCCGCGCCTGACCGACGAGCACTTCCGGACGACCCGGCACCGGGAGCTGCTGCACCTGCTGCGGGAGACCGACGGCCGCGTGAGCGGTTCGGACGCCGAGGGCGGTAACGAGGAGGACGTCCAGGCGTTCACGGCGTTGGCGCTCGAGCCGCTCGACGGCGATCTGCTCCCCGGCTATGCGGAAGAGGTCTGGGTGAGGCTCCAGGAATTCCTCCTGCGACGCCGCAGCGCCGCGCTCCGTCAGGAGCTGCAGAAGATGAACCCGGTGACCGACCCGCGGTACGACGAGATGTTCCAGCGGCTGATCGCGGCCGACGGCGAGCTGCGTCGTTTACGGGAACGCGGCCACGACGCGGCCTGACGACCGGGCGTCGGAGCGGTTCGAGATCGGGTGCGTCGCCGAGCGGGTCACGGGCGTTCACGTCTCGTACACTTCCCGACGTTTCCCACTTGGCATATATGGGAGCGAGAGCGTTGACCGAAGTCACCCGCGACCTGGGTCTGGAAGAAGCGAAGGAACAGATCACCGCCCGCGGGCGTGAGCGCGGCTTCGTGACCTCGGACGACCTGCTCGAATCGGTTCCCGTCGACGACTTCACGCCCGAACAGGTCGAGGAGTTCCTGACTCAAGTCGAGGAGCACCTTCGCGGCGAGGGGATCGAGGTCATCGAGGTCCCCGGCGACGAGGTCGATGGGTCCGCCCAGCGCCAGCTCGACGTGGATCTCCTGAAGGCACCCACGAACGACCCCGTCAGGATGTACCTGAAAGAGATCGGCAAGGTCCCGCTCCTCACGGCCGCCCAGGAGGTCGATCTCGCCCGGCGGATCGAGGCGGGGGAGTTCGCGACCGTGCTCCGCGAGCTCACCGAGGAGGAGGACCGGGTCGACCAGAAGCGGCTTCGCCTGGTGACGGAGTCGGTGGTAGCGATCCGCGATCACCAGGTCGAGAAGTTCGGCAAGGTGGAGGGGATCGGGCGAGACCGGATCGGCAAGACCTACAAGCCGAAGACCCGCGAGGCGCTCGACGACTTCCTGCGTCGCGTCGAACGCGACGGACAGCTCGCGAAGCGCAAACTGATCGAGGCCAACCTGCGCCTCGTGGTCTCGATCGCGAAGCGGTACGTCGGCCGCGGGATGTTGTTCCTCGATCTGATCCAAGAGGGCAACCTCGGGCTGATCCGCGCGGTCGAGAAGTTCGACTACTCCAAGGGGTACAAGTTCTCGACGTACGCGACGTGGTGGATCCGCCAGGCGATCACCCGCGCGATCGCCGACCAGGCCCGCACGATCCGCATCCCGGTGCACATGGTCGAGACGATCAACAAGCTCGTCCGCATCCAGCGACAGCTCCTGCAAGATCTCGGCCGTGAGCCGCTCCCGGAGGAGATCGGGCGGCAGATGGGCATCCCCGCCGACAAGGTGCGCGAGATCTTGAAGGTGAGCCAGGAGCCCGTCTCCCTCGAGACCCCGATCGGGGAGGAGGAGGACTCGCACCTCGGCGACTTCATCGAGGACTCGGACGCCGTCGTCCCCGTCGACGCGGCCAGCTTCATCCTGCTGCAGGAGCAGCTCGAGTCCGTGCTCCACACCCTGTCCGAACGGGAGAAGAAGGTCATCCAGCTCCGATTCGGACTCCTCGACGGCCACCCGCGCACGCTGGAGGAGGTCGGCCGCGAGTTCGGCGTCACCCGGGAGCGGATCCGGCAGATCGAGTCGAAGACCCTGTCGAAGCTCCGGCACCCGTCACGGTCGCAGAAGCTGCGCGACTACCTCGAGTAGCGTTCGGCGGGTCCGAGACCCGGCCGTCAGTTCAGCGAGATGTCGTCGACGTCGGGGTCGAGCCGTCGCTGGATGTTCGCCCGTGCCCGCTGGATCGCCTCGACGCTCTTCCAGCCCGCCTTCTCGGCGATGCGCCGTCCGTGTACGGCGATGCGGTTGGACGGATGACGCGCCATCGCCTCCCGAACGCCGGGCGGCCGGTCGTCGTCCGGATCCTGCTTGGTGAGCTCGCGCGCGACGAGGTAGCCAATCACCCCGCCCACCACGAGACCGGTCCTGAACCGCATGACCTGAGCCTAGTCCAATCCGAGGCCGTTGGTAGACTGCCCCGGCTCACTCCGGGGTAGCTCAACTGGCAGAGCGGCGGACTGTTAATCCGTAGGTTGTGGGTTCGAGTCCCACCCCCGGAGCTGCGAACGCGCAGGTAGAAGGCGTCTCTGGCGGACAGGCTCACGCTCCGACCAAATGTGTCCCGCGGTGGTCCCGCGGCGCTTTCGAGTTCGTCGTGACCAAGCCGCTCGCGGCGGATGTTCGGCCCCTTTCGAGTTGTAGTTCCCGTGACAATTTGGGTTGTCGGTCATCATGACAACTTCCCGGTGGTGAGACGCGTCAATGGATCGCCAACCTCGAGAACCTGGCGGGC
>DATEQE010000177.1:0-8432 GCA_035272825.1 Actinomycetota bacterium | reverse complement strand
ATGCCGAACCTCCCGGGTATCGGCTAGCAGTCCATCCGTTAGGAGTAAGGGACATGTCGGTTCGAATCAGGTTGAAGCGATTGGGGGCCAAGAAGCGCCCCTTCTACCGGGTCGTCGTCGCCGACCAGCGGAGCCCCCGCGACGGCCGGTTCATCGAGAACATCGGCAGG
This sequence comes from Actinomycetota bacterium, assembly GCA_035272825.1. Classification (GTDB taxonomy): domain Bacteria; phylum Actinomycetota; class UBA4738; order UBA4738; family HRBIN12; genus DASSJM01. The sequence goes on along the minus strand of DATEQE010000177.1, from coordinate 8,262 downwards.
TATCAGCCGATGGACGACCCCTCGGTGATCGAGATCGACGAGGAGCGTGCGCTGCATTGGCTCCGGGTCGGCGCGCAGCCGTCCAACACGGTGAGGGTGCTGATGACCAAGGTCGGCATCTGGGATCGCTTCGTGTCCGAGAAGAAGGGCGCGACGGACGTGCGGGCCTCTTGAACCCTTGCCAGAGAACATGCCAGAGAACATGCCAGAGAACTTGAAGGACCTGCTCGACTACCTGGCGCGTGAGTTGGTCGACGATCCGGACGCCGTCCAGGTCGAGCAGGTCGACGACGAACGCGGCGTGCTGCTCACCCTCCGCGTCGGGCAGGACGACATGGGCAAGGTCATCGGTCGCGGCGGCCGCACGGCTCGCGCGATCAGGATCGTGATGAAGGCCGCCGGGATGCGCGCGGGGATCCATCACACCGGCGTCGAGATCGTCGACTGACCGCCTGGTCCCCCCAACAGCGAGGAACGGATGATGGACGAGCCGACCGTCGTGGTCGGCCGGATCACACGGGCGCACGGCGTGACCGGTGAGGTCGCCGTCCTCGTGATCTCCGAGGTCTCCGGGCGGTTCGACGACGGTGCGACGGTCTGGCTCGAGGACGGCCGAACGCTCATCGTCGAGTCGTCCCGGCCGCACAAGGATCGACTCCTCGTTCGGTTCCAAGGCGTCGAGGACCGCGCCCAGGCCGAGGCGCTCCAGAAGGCCCTGCTCGTCGTCCCAGAATCGGCGTCTCCCCGGCTCCCCGAGGGCTCGTGGTGGGACCACCGGATCGTCGGTTGCGCCGTCGAGACCGACACGGGCCGCGAGCTCGGGACCATCCGCGACGTGATCCACACCGCGGCGAACGACGTCTGGTCGGCGGTCGACGGCGAGGGCGTCGAGACGCTCGTCCCGGTGCTCAAGGATGTGATCCTCGACGTGAACATGGACGCGAAGCGGATCGTCGTCCGCGAGATCCCGGGGTTGACGGTACCCGAGTGAGCAACGCCGCATGCCGTGGCGCGTGGCCGCGGTGGCGCTAGCCTGCGGTCGTGCGGATCGACGTCGTCACGATCTTCCCCGGCTTCTTCGAGAGCCCGCTGCGCGAGAGCCTGCTCGGGCGGGCGATCGAGGCCGCCCTTGTGGACGTGCGCGTGCACGACCTACGGGACAGCACGTCCGACAAGCATCGCCAGGTGGACGACGAGTCGTACGGCGGCGGACCGGGGATGGTGCTGAAGCCCGAGCCGGTGTTCGCCGCGGTCGAGTCGCTCGGTTCGGGCGACCGACGAATGCTCCTGCTCTCCCCGGCCGGTCGGAGGCTGGATCAGGACCTCGCGCGCGAGCTCGCCGCCGAACCCTGGCTCGTGCTGATCTGCGGGCGCTACGAGGGCGTCGACGAGCGCGTCGTCGAGGGCTTGCCGGCCGAGGAGGTCTCGATCGGCGACTACGTCGTCGCGGGGGGGGAGGTCGCGGCCCTGGTCGTGCTCGAGGCGGTGACGCGCTTGGTGCCCGGGGTCATCGGCCGCGAGGCGTCCCACGAGCGGGATTCGTTCGGCGACGAGGGCGTCCTCGACCACCCCCACTACACGCGCCCGGCGGAGTTCCGTGGGATGCGGGTCCCCGAGACGCTGCTCTCGGGCGACCACGCCGAGATCGAGCGCTGGCGCCGTGAGGCGGCGCTCGAGAAGACCCGCCGCAACCGGCCCGACCTGCTCGAACGCTGACCGAGGGCGCACCTTCACGCCTGTTACCATGGGCGTCCCGCCATGAACAAGACCGATCTCGTCGACGTCCCCTATCTCCGCACGGACCTGCCCGAGTTCCGGCCGGGCGACACCGTGAAGGTGCACGTCCGGGTGGTCGAGGCGGGCCGCGAGCGCATCCAGGTGTTCCAGGGCGTCGTGATCCGGCGTCAGGGTGGCGGCCTCCAGGAGACGTTCACCGTCCGGAAGATCTCGTTCGGCGTGGGCGTCGAGCGGACGTTCCCGCTGCACTCGCCGTCGATCGGCAAGCTCGAGGTCGTCTCGCGCGGCCACGTACGCCGGGCCAAGCTCTACTACCTTCGCGAGCGTCGCGGCAAGAAGGCGCGGATCCGCGAGCGCCGTCTCGGGGACGAGGAGATCGCGGCGATCGCGGCGGCCGAGGCCGAACGCGCCGCCGCCGGCGCCGCCGCCGATGACGGCTCCGCCGCCGATGACGGCTCCGCCGATGGGGCCGATGATGAGGTCGAGGCGTCAGAGGAGACCGCCGACGCTGGCGCGCCGCAGGCGGAGGCTCCGGACGCCGAGGCCGACGCCGTCGACGCTCAGGCAGCCGAGACCTCGGCGGAGGAGGCACCCGCGGCCGAGGCGTCGGACGGCGGAGTGGCCCGGACCGAGCCCTCCGAGGCAGAGATCCAGGGCTAGTCGGTGACCGAGCGCCCGTCGGGCTCTCAGGAGCCCGCCGGCGGGTTCACACTCTCGGAGCCTCGGCCCGCCGAGCAGGAGGAACCCCGGTCGTTCCTGCACGAGCTCCCGATCTTGTTCATCGTCGCGCTGGCCGTCGCGATCGTTCTGAAGACCTTCGTCGTCCAGGCCTTCTTCATCCCCTCGGGCTCGATGGAGCCCACCCTTGAGCCGGGGGACCGCGTGCTCGTCCAGAAGGTGGTGTACGGTCCCGATCGCGGCGATGTCATCGTGTTCTCGGACCCGCAGGGGCGCCCAGGCCCGGATCGCGGGATCGTCGGCGGGTTCGTCCACTGGTTGTCGAGCACGCTCGGCATCGAACGGCCCGAGCACGAGGACTTCATCAAGCGGGTGATCGGGCTCCCCGGCGAGACGGTCGAGCTCCGGGACGGGAGACTGTTCGTCGACGGGGTCCGGATCCACGAGCCCTACCTGAAGGGGGCGGTCGACACGAGGGACTACGGCCCGGTGAAGGTTCCGGAAGCCGCGCTCTTCGTCCTGGGCGACAACCGGCTGAACTCGAACGATTCGCGGTTCGGCCTCGGGTTTGTCCCGGTCGACAAGGTGGTGGGGAGAGCGTTCGCGATCGTGTGGCCACCGTCGAGGGTCGGGTGGATCCACTAGTCCTGGACCTCGGGCGCTACGAGCGCGGTCTGCGGGAGCAGGGCTTCCGCCTGATCGCCGGCGTCGACGAGGCCGGGCGCGGGGCTCTCGCCGGGCCGCTCGTAGCCGCGGCCGTGATCCTGCCCGCGGAGTTCAACCTGGAGGGGATCAACGACTCGAAGGTGCTGACCGCGCTCCAGCGCAACGCGGCCTTCGAGCGTATCGTGCGCCACGCCGTCGCTCGTTCCGTGTGCCGGTGCACGCCAACGCGGATCGATCGGCGGGGCCTGCACAAGACCAACGTCTGGCTGCTCCGTCGGTGCATCACCACCCTGCCCGTCGCACCCGACTACGTCCTGACCGACGGCTTCCCGGTGAAGCGGCTGGGGATCCCGAACCTGTCGATCAAGAAGGGGGACGCGGTCACCGCGTCGGTCGCGGCCGCGTCGATCGTGGCCAAGGTGACCCGGGACCGGATGATGGATCGCTACCACCGCAGGTTCCCCGACTACGGGTTCGACCACAACCGCGGGTACGGGACGGACGAGCACCGCGAGGCGATCAGGCGCCACGGGCCGTCGCCGATCCATCGGTACTCGTTCAAAGGCCTGCGAACCGGCTACTACGACGGCGATAGGGTGGAGGGGCCGTGAACCCCGAAGAAGACGACATCGAGCGGTTCGAGGAGCAGCGCGAGCTCGAGCTGCTCCGCGAGTACCGCGACATCGTGCCGATGTTCGCCTACGTCGTGGAGACCGAGCGGCGCTTCTACCTCGCGAACACGGTCGAGCTGAACCAGCGCGAGGACGGCTGGGTCGAGGTGGTGCTCGGCGACGCCTGGGTGTGGGACATGTGGCGACCGGCCCGCCTCGTCTCGAACGTCCGGGTGCTCACCCGCCACGACGTGAACGTGGAGGAGCTGCGTCAGGAAGACACGATGCAGCTCCCCGACTGAGGACCGAAACCCGCAATCGCCGGACCGACCTACTCCCCGCATCCGAAACTGCGGGAACGTGGACGGCCGGAACCACGTTCGCACGGTCGACCATCCACGTCGGTCCGCGGCCGGCTCGACGACGATCAGGAGGGGCCGGCCTCGGCCGGGCCCTTCCGCGTGGGGACCGGTCTCGGCGTGTCGGCGACGCCGTCTAGCGTCGCCGCGTGAGCGGATCCACGATCGAACGCGGCCGCACGGGCGAGGACGCGGCGCTCCGCGTCTACGAGCGACGGGGGTTCGCGCTGGTCGCGCGCAACTGGCGCTGCAGCCTGGGCGAGCTCGACCTCATCATCGTGCGCCGCGACCTGCTCGTCGTCTGCGAGGTGAAGTCGCGCGCGGGGACCGCGTTCGGCGGCGGCTACGAGGCGGTGACGTGGGCCAAGCGCAAGAAGGTACGGACGCTCGCGGACGCCTTCCTGCAACGGAACGCGTTCGAGCACGCCCGGGTGCGCTTCGACGTCGCGAGCGTCTGGCTCGGTCCGCGCGGCGCGGACGTCGAGATCTTCGAGGACGCGTTCTAGGTGTCGGTGGCTGCCGCTAGGGTCGGCCCACCATGTACGGACGCGTCAACGGCGTCACCGTCGTCGGCGTCCGCGGCCATCTTGTCGCCGTTGAGGCGCACGTCGGTCGCGGACTCCCGTCGCTCACCCTGACCGGGCTGCCCGGCGCGGGCGTGCAGGACGCGCGCGATCGGATCCGACCGGCGGTCGAGAGCGCGGGCTTGGAATGGCCGCTCCGTCGCGTCGTCGTGAACCTCTCGCCAGGGACGCTCCGCAAGGAAGGCCCCGGCCTCGACCTGCCGGTCGCGATGGGGGTGCTCGCGGCCACCGCGCAGGTGCCCGGGGCGGGGCTCGAAGGGTGGGTGTTCGCCGGCGAGCTGTCGCTCCAGGGCGGGCTGGTCCCGACACCGGGCGTGCTGTCGGTGGCGATCGCTGCGGCGCGCGGGGGACTGCGAGGCGTGGTCGTCCCGGCGTCGAACGCGGCCGAGGCCGCCCTGGTGGACGATCTCGAGGTCGTCGGCGCGCGGTCGCTCGGGGAGGTGGTCGGGTTCCTACGCGGGACGTGGCAGCCGACCCCGCCCGAGGCGACGGGCCTGCGCGATGACCCGCGGCACGCGGTCGATCTCGCCGAGGTCCGAGGTCAGGCCCAGGCCCGCCGGGCGCTCGAGGTGGCGGCCGCCGGGGGACACAACGTCCTCATGGTCGGTCCACCCGGTGCGGGCAAGACGATGCTCGCGCACAGGCTCGCCACGATCTTGCCGACGATGTCGCGCGACGAGTCGCTCCAGGTGACCCAGCTGCACTCCGTGGCCGGACTCCTCGACGGAGGCCTGATCCACGCTCGGCCGTTCCGTTCGCCGCACCACACCGTGTCGCCCTCCGCCCTGCTGGGCGGGGGGACGGCGTTCCTGCGCCCGGGGGAGGTGTCGCTGGCGCACCACGGGGTGCTGTTCCTCGACGAGTTCACGGAGTTCCGCCGCGACGCGATCGAGGGCCTGCGCCAGCCGCTCGAGGACGGGCGCGTGGTCGTCACGCGGATGGTGGGCTCGGTGGTGTTCCCGGCGAGGTTCACGCTCGTCGCCGCCGCGAACCCCTGCCCGTGTGGGTTCGCGGGAGACGCGGTCCGCCGATGCACGTGTCGTGACGACCGGTTGCAGACCTATCATGCCAAGCTCACGGGCCCGCTAGTCGACCGCGTCGACATCCGGCTCGTGATCCCACGACTCACCAAGCGGGAGCTGCTCGGCGAGCAGCCCGGGGAGTCCTCGACCTCGGTCCGCGAACGCGTCGAGCGGGCCCGCTCGCGGCAGCGCCGGCGCTACGCGCGGCTCGGGCTCCCGAACAACGCACAGCTCCCCGGCCCCGTCGCACGGCGCGAGGCGCGGATCTCCCCGGACGCGAGCGACCTCCTCGCGTCGGCGGTCGATCTCCACGGGCTCACGGGTCGCGGCTTCGACCGCACGCTCAAGGTCGCGCGGACCATCGCGGACCTCGCGGAGACGGAGCTCGTCGAACCGGACCACGTCGTCGAGGCGCTCGCGTACCGCTCGGCGTCGCCGGCGCCGGAGCTCGAGCGTGCCGTCTGACGCGGTGCGAGCGAAGGGCCCGTGGGCCACGTGGCCGCCGGGCTACGGATCGAGCGACGAGGACCGGCGGGCGCTGTTCGTTCTGTCGGCGCTCCGTGGTGTCTCCCCGCGAAGCCTGATCGCGCTCGCGGTCGAGCGCGGGTCGGCGGCCGCCACCCTAGCGTGGATCCGCGAGGGCCGGGCCGGCAGCGGAAACGACCAGGCGTTCGCGCGCGTCCTGGACCCCGACGAGCTCGCCCGTGCGGCGGAAGCGTGCGGGGCTCGCCTGGTCACGTGGGCCTCGGTCGATTACCCGAGCCAGCTCCGCCAGATCCCCGATCCGCCCGGCGCGATCTACGTGATCGGTCGGACGCCGCCGGACGTGACTTCGGCCGTCGCCACTGTCGGCGCCCGGCGCTGCACCGCCTCGGGGCGGGAGGCGGCGCACGCGATCGGGCGCGGGCTGGCGCTCGCCGGGCTCACCGTCGTGAGCGGCGCCGCCCGCGGCATCGACGCCGCGTCGCACGATGGCGCGCTCTCGGTGCAAGGTGCGACGCTCGCCGTCCTGGGGTCGGGGCTGGACGTCGCGTACCCGTCGGCGAGCCGGGCCCTGATCCGGCGGATCGGCGGTGCGGGAACGCTCGTGAGCGAGTACGCGCCCGGCACGCCGCCCAGCCAGCACCACTTCCCCGCTCGCAACCGGATCGTCGCGGGGCTGTGCCGCGCGACCGTGGTGGTCGAAGGGGCGAGGGGGAGCGGCTCGTTGATCACGGCGGAGTACGCGATGGAGTTCGGGCGGGACGTGTACGCCGTGGCGGGTTCGGTCACGAGCGCCCTGTCGGAGGTGCCGCTGCAGCTGATCCGCGAGGGCGCGACCCTGATCCGCGACGCCGAGGATCTGCTGGGAGACCTCGGCGTGGAGGTCGTACCGACCGAGGCTGCCGAACGCCTGGACCTCGACGACGCCGAGCGCAGGGTCCTGGCTGGCATCGTCGAACCCACCCTCCCCGATCGCCTCGCGTCCTCGCTCGGGGTGGGGATCCACGAAGTCGTCGGCGTTCTGATGCGGCTGGAGCTGCGCGGGTACGTCCGCAACGTGGGTGGCCGCTACGAGACGACGCTCAAGGCGCGATCTCAGCGGGACGCGGCGAGCGAGCGAAGCGCCCGGGGAACGCCCGACCGCGCCACGAGCCGCACCGGGACGCCCGCGACGTCGAGCAGGCTCGCGGCCATCGACGAGCGGTAGCCGCTCGCGCAGATCACCGTCTGTCGCTCCGAGCGGTCGAACGCGTCCAGACGGTCGGGCAGGTCCCCGACGAACAGGTGCCGCGAACCCTCGAGGTGGCCGGCGTCCCACTCCGTGGTCTGCCGGACGTCGAGGATCTCGCCGGCCTCGCCCGCGGCGAGCTCGTCGACCAGCTGCTCGAGCCGCAGGATCGGGAACGAGCGCGTCGCGCGACCCGAAGCGGTCCAGGCATCGATGCCGCCCGCGAGGTGGCCGAGGACCGCGTCCCAGCCGATGCGTCGCAGCTGCACGGAGGCCTCATCGAGCGCATCGTCCGGCACGGACAGCACCACCGGTGTCGCGAACGGCAGCAGCCAACCGACGTACGAGGCGAACGACGGCTCGAGCGGGACGTTCAGGGACCCGGCGAGGTGCCGCTCGGCGAACGCCGCCCCGTCGCGAGCGTCCACCATCCGGGCTCCCGCGGCGAGCGCGTCCGCCACCTGGTCGGCGGTCATCGCCCGAGGACGCGGCGGCGCGCCGAGCACGGGCGGTCCGGCTCGGTTGATCGGCGCCATGTCCGCGTAGTAGTCGGGGAACGCCATCAGGCCGGTCAGCTGTCGTCGCACGAAGGCCTCTTCGTCGGTCTCCGTGAACGGGAGGTTGGTGGTCCGCTCCTCGGCGATCGTCGACGTCCGCCGTTCGCCCGGCGATCCTACGGCGCAGAAGCTCCCCGCCCCGTGGGTGGGGAGCACCCGCACGGCGTCGGCCAGGTCGGCGAGCCTTCGCATCGAACGGAACTGCAGCCGCGTGAGCTCGTCCGTGCGTTCGGGGCCGAGCAGGTCGGTCCGGCCGGCGCCGCCGACCATGAGGCTGCCGCCCGAGAACAGCGCGATCGGTTCCGCCCCGTCACGCAGGAGGTAGGCGAGATGCTCG
>DATEQE010000176.1:0-2549 GCA_035272825.1 Actinomycetota bacterium | reverse complement strand
TCATCGTGCTGGGTGGGGCGTCCGAGGACTTCACGTACACGACGATGAACCGCATCTTCGGCAGGCTGATGGACGGCGCGACCCTCGTCGGGATGCATCGGAACCTCTACTGGCGGACGAGCGACGGCCTCGAGCTCGACGCGGGCGCCTACATCGCGGGGCTCGAGGAGGCGACCGGACGCGAGGCGGTGATCTGCGGGAAGCCGTCGGGGCCCTACTTCGACGCCGCGCTCGCGATGCTCGGCGTCCCCAGGGAAGGCACGATCATGGTGGGCGACGACATCGTGAACGACGTCCGTGGGGCGCAGGTCCTCGGTCTCCGAGGCGTGCTCGTGCGGACCGGGAAGTTCCTGCCGGACGACCTCGCGAAGGTGCCGGACCCGCCGGACCACGTGCTCGAGACGATCGCCGACCTCCCGGACCTGCTGGCCGTGTCCTAGGCCTTCATCCCGTGGAGCCTCCGTCGAACCGGCCGTGCCGGTAGGCTCGAGCCGTGGACCCCGAACGTACGCGCCAGGCTCGTCGGCTGTTCGCGGGGATCGCGCCCGAGTACGACCGGATGGGCTCGGTGCTCTCGTTCGGGCAGGACCCGAGGTGGCGCCGCTTCCTCGTGTCGAAGGTGAACGCGATCCCCGGCTCGTGGGTGCTCGACGTCGCCACTGGGACTGGGCTGGTCGCGCGCGAGCTCGCGAGCAAGAACGTGCGCGTCGTCGGCCTGGACCAGAGCGCGGCGATGGTGGCCCGGGGTGTCGAGGCCGTGCGCCGGCGGGGGCTCGACGGGCGGGTCCGGTTCGCGCTCGGCCAGGCGCATGCGTTGCCCTTCGCCGACGGCTCGCTCGACGCGGTCACGTTCACCTACCTGCTGCGCTACGTCGACGACCCCGCCGCGACCGTCGCCGAGCTCGTCCGCGTCCTACGGCCCGGCGGCGTCATGGCCTCGCTCGAGTTCCACGTGCCGCCCGAACCCTGGGCTCGGGCGGGATGGTTCGCGTACACGAGGTCGGCGATGCCGCTGGTCGGATGGACCGTGTCCAACGAGTGGTACCGGACCGGTCGGTTCCTCGCTCGAAGCATCACGGAGTTCGTCGAGCGGTACCCCCTCCCCGTCCAGGTCCGTTGGTGGCAGGAGGCGGGGATGCGTCGCGTACGCACGAAGCTGCTGAGCAACGGCGCCGCGGTCGTGACGTGGGCGGTGAAGTCGACACCCGTCCTGGGCGAGGAGTCCGAGGATCTCGCCCACCCCGATGGGTGAGACCGCGGACCGCCCAGCGTTCTACGCGCTGAGCCCGGGCGGGTGGCGCGACTACTGGTCGCTGCTCCACCCGCCGTACACCGCGTGGCACCTGTCGTACGTGGTCATCGGGGCGTGCGTCGCGCCGGTGGTCGACGTGAGGTGGTTGGTCGAGACGCTGGTGGCGTTCTTCCTCGCGATGGGCCTGGCCGCCCACGCGCTCGACGAGCTCAACGGGCGGCCGCTCCGAACCCGCATCCCCGACGGCGTGCTGTGGGCGATCGCGGTCGTCGGCCTCGGCGGCGCGATCGGACTGGGGATCCACGGCACGGTCGTGATCTCGCCGTGGCTGTGGGCGTTCATCGGCGTCGGAGGGTTCCTGGTCGTCGCGTACAACCTCGAGCTGTTCGGCGGTGCGTTCCACTCGGACGTCTGGTTCGCCCTGGGGTGGGGTGCGTTCCCGGCGCTCACCGCGTACTTCGCGCAGACGGGGACGATCCGGGTCGAGGCGATCCTCGTCGCGGCCGGATGCGCGGCGATCTCGGCCGCGCAGCGCGTGCTCTCGACCCCCGTCCGCCGGCTGCGTCGGACGGTGACCAGCGTCAGTGGCGAGCTCGTCACGACGGAGGGCGACCACGAGCCGCTGGACGCCTCCTCGCTCCGCCGCGCGCCGGAAGGCGCGCTCCGCTGGCTCTCCGCCGCCGTCCCGCTGATCGCGGTCGGGTTGCTCGTCGCCAGGATCTAGCGCGCGGGTATCGTTCGGTATCGACCGTGGGAGGTGCGTCGTGGGGTTCGACGGGCTCGGCACCATCGGCCAGATCCACGTGAGCGTGACCGACGTCGACCGCTCGGTCGCCTTCTACCGCGACGTCCTGGGGATCCCGTTCCTGTTCCGCGTGCCGGGACAGCCGATGGCGTTCTTCGACTGCGACGGCATTCGGCTCTACCTGGGCGTGCCCGAGTCGGAGGACTTCCGATCGCGCGGGGTGCTCTACTTCACGGTCGAGGACATCGGGGAGGCGCACCGCGCGCTCGCCGAACGCGGGGTCGCGTTCCGCGAGGGTCCGCACGTCGTCCATCGCACCGAGGACTCTGAGCTGCATATGGCGTTCTTCACCGATCCCGACGGGAACAACCTCGCCCTGATGTCGGAGATGCCCGTCCGTTAGATGGATGGGTAGCGGAGCGGGAGGCCGCGTACGCCGGCCGGTGCGGCGACGAGGCTCCAACCCCCGAGGCTCGAGACGACGAGCCGATCCAGGTCGGGTCCCCAGAACGCGACGTTCGCGGGCTGGTTCAGGACGACGCCGTCGGGGTC